>JAQGOW010000268.1 GCA_028293405.1 Verrucomicrobiales bacterium | reverse complement strand
CCCTATGGAATCCGCCCGAGAACCATGCGCATCCACGACGAGCAAGCCAAAGGCTACCACCAATCCGACATGCTCGAAGCCTTCCGCCGCTACATCCCGAAAAGCGAAATCGACCGCATCCACGAAGAATTCGAAACCAACAAAAAAGAACAGGAAATCACGACCGCAAGTGCAGAAGAGCGAGCCGAACGTACCGATCAGGTCGAAAAAATTTAACCTTCCGTCGCGCCTCAGCCTTCAGCCTTTGTGCGAGCCCCATAGGGGCGACCTAACCATAGCCCGGTGCGCAGCGCCGGGTACACCAACCCAAAAAGCGAAGCTTCACGACAGCGCGACAAAGGAGTTAACAATTTCCTATGCCGCTGATCAGCTTTGTCACAGCGCCTATCATCGGCTTGCGATATTCCTGATCTTTCTCATTCCAATTCACAATCCCATTCGCCAGGTCGATATGGAAAAACGACTCGTAGTACGCCTCTTCGTCGAATGGCTCTACATCTCGACCAAAAATCTTCATTCTCACCACATCCCTGCTGAGGTCGATTTCTTCCTGATGAAGCGCGATTGCTGTGAAGGTCTCTTTGGAAGTCATCTCGCCTCCGCTATGAGGCATGCCATAAAGAGAAGCAATCCGCGCTATGAGCCTGTCACTCTCTATTCCGGATCGGATGAAGATTACGCCCTCATCGTAGACATGATCCTTAATGAGATTCATCTCGGCATCGAACCCCGCCTTAATATCTTTCCGAACCACGACGTCCATCCCGACAATCGCGCCGTCTGATGACGCGGAAACGTGGAAATTATAGAACCCGGCACTCTCGGCTAGGTCGGAAATCTTGAAGACACAGTCGATAAAGCCGTCTTCGCTGAACTGCTCAAGAATTGGGTTACCCAAAGAGTCTGTGGCGATGCTCATTTTTGATCGCGGAATTAATATGCGACAGTGGATGCGGAGTCCAGACGTTGCAAATCTCTGGCGTAGACGGTGCGCCTGCAACCCCGAAGCGGGTTGAAGCACTCAGCCCAGGGTTGAGCAGGGAAACGGGGCGCTACCCTGGGTAAAAACAAAAAGCGAAGCTTCACGACAGCGCGACGCAGGAGCTAACATTCCTTACTAACCCACATCAACCCGAACAGCCCAATGACAAGGCAGGTAATTCCGGCGCCAACGGCAGCACTATGAAAATTGGCCGTCCGCACAGGCGAGGACGCGCCAACAAGACCATACACCATCAGTTTGTCGTGCCATCCTTTCTGGCCGCGTTGTTCCAAGTAGGTTTGTTGCTCAGTAGAGCGGGCGAAGTCGCGAAGGAACTTGGACGTGTCGCTGGCATCAACGCGGCGAGCTTCGTAATGGCCGCCAAAATAGCCGGCAAATACTCCGCCAAAAATCACCAACACCACCGAAATCCAGAGAATTATTTTAATGCGAGGGTTCATTTGCAGACGTTGGCACGAGAGTAAATGTGGCTTTGTTTGTTTTGCCGAGCGGAAGAAAGACAATGTGAATTGCGCCGTTTGTCTCCTGGCTGAAATTCACTTCCTCGTATCGTTTGAGAATGAGATAGCCGTCAGATTTGGCGACGAAATTGGTGAGTTCGGAATAATCATTTGGCCAACGTGCATTCTTCCGCTGATACGCTGCCGTGGCATAGGCCAAGTCATTTCCTTGGCTCACTGCGATCGCGAGGGTGTCGAACGGCGCAGCGAAAGCTTGCGCAATTCCCTGGTTGAAATGTTCAGCGTCACGGTGCGACATGCAGGCCGTTAGGCAGAAGACTATCGACAACGAAACAACGAACGCGGCTTGTTGGAAAAATCTAAACGTCCTTGTTCGCACGGCCATGCCACTGTTTTAACCAATGACGACAAAAATGAAATCGCAATTCTTCGGCACCATCTGACATCTACAACCAGTCCAAAACGCGCAAACCCCAAGCGAAGCTTCACGACAGCGGGACGAAGGAGTTAACAATTCCGAGACCTCCGATTGCCAATAAATCGGCCCCATCAACTGCGCTGCAACTTGCCGTGGATCAGTCAAATGACACTAAAGATGCTGGCGAAAAGTAGATGTGCCGTGCTTTACTTCGCACGTGCGTAGGCGATGGAAACTTATAGCGGTCGGTGCGATCGTGGGAATTGCAGCAGTTACAATCGCACTTACAAGAAGCACACCCGAACCCGAATACGATGGAAAGCCGTTGTCTTACTGGCTCGACATCATCGCTAACCCATCTGTTTCCCACACAGAACGTAATCCCGCTGACCTCCAGACAACTGCAGACACCGCTTTGAGACAGATCGGTACAAACGCATACCCGCTCGTGATTAAGTGGACCGCAAAGGAGTTTCCGCAGTTTGTGATCATTGCCGTAAGGAAGTGGAAGTGGGAAAGGCTCGAAACAAAGATAAAGCAAGATTTTCAGAGAAAGATGCAGGCCTCCGTTTTTTTTCAGCGTATGCGACAGGAAGCATCTACAGCAGTCCCCATGCTCTCGAACATTGTAGTTTCTGCCACGCCAACTAGCTACGCGTCCTTCTTTGCCCGAAGCGATCTTCAGGCCATCGGCACAAATGGATACGCTGCTATTGTTTCCATAATGAAAAACCCTAACGTACGCAGCGAAGTCCGATCTCAGTGTGTCAACACTCTTGTTGGGCAATACTTCGCGCGGAAGCGCGATGGCCGGCCTCCATTCGAAGGACTGGGCAAAGCTTTGCACGATTGCACGACTGACCAAGATGCAACCTTCCGCGCCGCTGCTAAGACATATCTTCAAAAATACGCACCCGACCTACTGACCAACAACGCTGCAGCAAAGTAAATTGGATTGGCACGGACTTTACGTCCGACTGTCAGCCGCGTAATCCCAAAGCGAAGCTTCACGACAGCGCGACGAAGGAGTTAACAAATCCATTCACCACCGTGCACATACATACTTGCTCCTGAACTGCCGCACCACCTCCGCCAGCTGCGGATCAAGAATCTCAAACGTCTTGTCTGCAATCTCACTCGGCACACCATTATAAAACGCTTCCGCAACCGCTCCCGAGATACACGCCATCGTATCTGCATCGCCTCCAAGCGAAATCGCATTGCGAACCGCACTTTCGTAATCGGTCGATTCGAAAAAAGAAATCAACGCTTCCGGCACCGAACCCTGACACGAAACATCGAACGAATACTTCGGACGAATCTCATCGAGGGTGCGACCAAGGTTGTATCCGAACGAACCCGTTATGTATTCCCGGATCTCCTCTTTCGTTGTTCCCGTTCTCGCGAGAAAAATCGCGAGCGCAACCGCCTGCGCGCCTTTGATGCCCTCTGGATGATTGTGCGTGACGTCGGCAGACCGTTTCGCTTCAGCGAGCACGTCCTTTAAGTTATCAAACGCCCAACCAACCGGACTCACTCGCATCGCCGATCCATTGCCCCAACTATTGTAAGGCTCATGCTTGTGTGCTCGCGCCCACTCATGAAAACCCGCTCCATAACCGGCGTTCGGATGTTGATAGTAGTAATCCTCGAAGCGCCTTTCGTAGTCTTTGCCGCTCAAAAGACAATCCGCCACCGCGACCGTCAACACCGTGTCATCCGTGAAACGGCGACCGAACATGAAAAGCGGAAACCAGTGGATAGATTTAACCGGATTGTGTTCGAACACCGAACCAATGATGTCACCAGCGATCGCTCCGAGCATCCGGTAATTCAAATCCCGCTCCTCGCCCAACGCAAGGCGTTCCGAACCAACAAACGGCCAACCCCAACGCGGGTTGAACCACTCAGCCCAGCGGTTGCCCAGCACTTTGCCGCAAAGCGCTGCGGCTACCCTGGGTAAAACCGAACAAACGAAGTTTCACGACAGCGCGACGAAGGAGTTAACACCTCCGCGACCTTCGCGGGAGTTTCTCAATCTAACTCATCAAAATCATCCAACCGTTCCAAATAGCTTTGACACATTATTCACTTTGTAATACAAAGTGAATGCGGAATATGGAGAAGATAAATGGAGATTCTGGCTCAACGAGAGAAAAAAGTATGGTTCGTAAGCTAATTTGCATCAATTCGTTCGCCGTCATTGTTATATCTTCGTCTTTGTTCATCTACCCGACTATCCGGGCCACTTTGGATATCCGTGATCCAGCCCTGCGCGAGCCCGGCACACCAAAAGTCGCGTGGCGGATTTTTAAAAACCTGACGCCCCGCTATGCAAACTGGGCTCGGGAACGCGTAGCTCGCGGCAGTGCCGAAAAACTTTCTACCGACAACATCTCCGGGACGGAATGGCCACTCTTCGGCTCCGTTTTTTACCTCTGGGCAGTCGAAAACCTTCAATCAACTTGGGACGCCGGTGATCATACACTCGGCGACCAGCCGAAGGTTTTTGCAAAAAATGCCATCGTCGCTGCGTCAGAGTTGGTGATCGATCCCAAGCACGCTTCTTGGGTAAAACAGCATTGGGGCGATGATTACCTGCACCGGGAAAACGTCTTCTACCGAATGCTCGTCATCGCCGCCTTAACCAGCCGAGAGAAATTGCTTCATGACGCCGCTCACATGGACATGCTGCGAGACCAGGTTGAAACGTTCGCCAGAGAACTGGACGGTGCCAAATCCGGCCTCCTCAATGATTACCCGGCTGAATGTTATCCGGGCGATGTTATGGCCGCCTTGATGTGTATCAAACGGGCCGATGCGGTTTTAGGGACCGACCACTCCAAATTTCTTGCCCGAGGTTTGCGCGGCTTCACCGGCCCACGGTCGACGCGCCACGGGTTGCCGCCTTATTCAGCAATTTCGGACAACGGCATTCCGACCTCCGATGCGCGCGGTTGTGGTAATTCCTATATGTGTCTGACCGCAACCGAACTCTGGCCGGCACAGGCGAAGGAATGGTATGCACTTTACGACAAGTTCTTCTGGCAAGAGCGCATGACGGCCGTCGGTTACCGTGAGTATCCTAAAGACATTCCTCATTCCGACTGGACGATGGATGTAGATGCCGGCCCGGTGCTTGCCGGCCATGGAATAGCAGCTAGCGCTTTTGGAATCGGCGCCGCGCGAAAGAACGGCCGTTTTGACCGAGCGTATCCTTTGTCAGCGGAAATGTTCGCCACTATTGTAGAACTCCCAAACGGCGTCTTGGCCATGCCGCGAT
>JAQGOW010000026.1 GCA_028293405.1 Verrucomicrobiales bacterium | reverse complement strand
CAATTGGCGTCTTCCGGTTGCAGCATGCGCCCGCTACCTTGATGTTCACGGTGGCAAGCCGAGCACGAATGATCTCGCACCACGTTCGGTTGATGGAAGTTGTGATGGGTGTGACAAACCTGGCACGAAGCATCGATCGACTTCATCTCCGTCTTCGAAACGCTGGCGAGCTTGTGAAATTCGAACGGCCCCGGGTCTGCCGTCATCGCGGACGAGAGCCATTCTGCCGGCCCGTGCACCGCGGCGTTGTGACACGCGGCGCAGGTCGGTTCGTTCTTTGGCCCAAACTTCCACGAACTGCGTTTAAAAGTTTTCTGTGCCGCCACGCTCTCGCGCATGAACGACATGCCAGCGTGTTGAACCGACAGCGGTCCCGGCGAAATGAACTTAAACGTAAATCGTCCGCACAAGGCCAGCAACAATCCACCAATCGTCGCGGCAACAAAACAAACCGTCACCACTCCGCGTTTTCCACGGAGGCTTCGCACCGGCGCACACTTTGGAACCGCCCGGCCACAGGTTCCATCCGGCAACGGACCATTTTCGCAAGGCCCGCCGTGTTCCTTTGGGCGCGTGCACTGATAGCGTCCTTTTGTCTCGCCGGGTTTGGTTTCGAGCGCAGGTTTGCATTCGAACGTCGCGCGACACTTGCCATTGGCGCTCGGACCGATGCGACAGGGCGTGCCTTCGCAAGCGCGACCGCAAATCCAATTTTGATTTGGACGATCGTAATCGCGCGCGTTGAAATCCGGCGAAGGCAACTGCTCGTTCACCGCGCGCCTCCCGAGTACGCGTAAACGATCACGATGTGAACGAGCGAGAAAATCAGCAGCCCGTAAGTCAACGGGATGTGGGCGAACAACCAGGCCTTTAAGGTGAACTGCAGCGAGTAATGATAATCGAGCCCGTCTTTTTGGCGGACGAGTTCAGCGATTTGATCCATCACCACCCGTTCGCGCTCGTTAAGGAACCTGTTCAAATCCGAGATCTGATAGAGTCGACGCTGCAACGGGCTACTAATTTCAAACAAGTGTTTTAACCTGTTTTGTGGTGAGCGAAAAAATTCTTCGAGATGTTTGACGTAGAAATCCGCAATGGTCGTCGATTTGCCTTCAGGAACGGATTTAAGCGCGAGTTCTTCCGCGCGTTGATGAATCGAGTGCCGCACTGCCGGAATGCGATCAAATAGAACTTCACCGCCGCGAGTTGTTATCCGTTTCGGAATGGCCCGCGAAACAAACCAACCGAACAGCCCGCTGACCGTCACGCCAACATATAACGCCGCGAGAATCGAATCGAACCAGCCCATAGGCGGTCGAAACGCAATGTGAACTCCAAACAAAACCACTGTGAGCAGCCCCAGATATATGTGCAGTTGCAACCACCCTTCAGACGACCCCAGCGGCAGGAACGGCAATTTCTTGCGCGAGTTGTAAGCAGTCAGGAGCAGCATGAATGCGAACAGCAACCAACCGGAAATAAATGGCAGCGCAGCAACCCGGTCGCGAAACACGAAATAACCTTCAATCAACGCCACCGACCCCACGATGAAGAATAGCAGCCCTGCGGCGCGTTGGTTGGCGAAGGTCATTCCATTGTTTGTGGCACAAACGTCATGGTTGAGGCAAGCCGATTGGGTGAGAGTTGGTGGTCGTGACGCGCGCCGGCATCCAAAAAAGATTGGCGTTAGCACATTCTTTGCCCATATTCGGCCACCAATGAAGTCCATGACCGGATATGGGCGCGGAGAGTGCGCTCAGGCCGGATTGAAAATTACCGTTGAGGTCAGCTCCGTTAACCGCAAGCAAAGTGAAATTGCGGTAAATCTTCCGCGTGAACTGGAGGTGCTGGAAGCGCAAGTGCGCGACACCGTCAACGAACGCGTCGCTCGCGGTCGAGTCACAGTTCGCGTCGTCGTTCACGCTGCTGAAGCCGCCTCAGGCAAATTGAAAATCGACACGGCATTGGCCAAGGCGCACACCAAAGAACTTAAAAAGCTCGCCAAGTCCCTTGACATTCCCGACGCCATTTCCCTCGATTTGCTCCTGCGCATTCCCGGCGTGTTGCAATCCAGCGACGGCGCGCTCGATAGCGACCAACTTTGGCCAGCCGTGCAAAAAGCATTGGCCAGCGCGCTGAATACATTGGTGTCCATGCGCGAAAAAGAAGGCAAGCATCTCGCCAAAGATTTGCAGCAACGCATCACCCTGATGCGCGATGCGGTCACGCGCGTGCAAAAACAAGCACCGCAGGTTGCCGAACGTTATCGTCAGCAACTCGTCGAACGCATCAAAGCCGCCGGCCTCGAAGTGCCCGGCCTCGAAGACGAACGCCTCATCAAAGAAGTATTTTATTTCGCCGATCGCATCGACATCACCGAAGAGCTGACCCGTTTGCAGAGTCATTTCAAACAATTTGACGACAACGTAAAAAAGACCGAGCCAGTCGGTCGCACGCTGGACTTTCTCGCGCAAGAGATGAATCGTGAAATCAACACGCTGGGCGCGAAAGCTAACGACAGCATTATTTCGCGCGAAGTGGTAACCTTGAAATCCGAATTGGAAAGATTTCGCGA
>JAQGOW010000241.1 GCA_028293405.1 Verrucomicrobiales bacterium | reverse complement strand
AAAAAAGGCAAAAACATGACCAGGAATGACCCAAAACGACCGGAAATGACCCAACATTAAATTTTGCTCGATCAAATCGGTCACGTCTGGTCACGTTTGGTCACGTTTGGTCACGTTTGGTCACGTTTGGTCACGAACCAGCTCGGATCCAAAAAAATTTATTTTCAATGGCCGGGAATGGCCAGGAATGGCTTTTAGTGGCTTCGAGACTGAAAACTGATTACCAATCGCTAAACACTGAACACTGATTACGAAAATTGAAAAGGGCTTCCCAAGGAGGTGTGCCTTAAACACCGAAACATCCGCCGTGAATCCGCGGGTTGGTATCGCATTGCGATAGCAAGAGGTGTGTCTACATCTTTCGGGAATCGTAGGCCCAGTGGAGCAAGGCCTGGCGTTGGGCGGGGCGGCAACTGAGGTCGCCGGGGCGGCAGTTGGCTTTGATTTGGCCGATGTGACGGCGGATGGCGCGCCAACGTTTTATTTGACGGTCGTCTTCGCCAGGGATTCGGCGGCCCATATAGTATCGGCAATACCATTGGAACCAGCCGCGCGGGTCGTCTTTGTAGATCCAGCCTTTTCGACGCCACTCGGCCAAGGGTTGGCTGGCGTCGATCTGGAAGAAGTTGAGCATCGGGTTCTTTTTGTCGGGACTGAGTTTGGCGCGGGTGAACCATTCTTTGGGGAATTCGGCCTGGCAATCGGTCATGTATTTGCCACCGAAGATGCCCATGCGGAGCATTTGTTGTGGGGTTAGTTCGGGTTGGAAGTCGGGGTGGAAGTTTTTGGCTTCGGGTTCGGTAAGGGTGTAGGTGTAACCCTTTTGCATCTTGTCGTTGACTGTCACTTGCTGCGGGCGCATGGCTGGAATTTACGGTGGGAAATAGGAAAAGGCCAACGTTGAACGTTCCACGTCCACAAAGCGCGGACAAGGCTGTCCGCGCTCCGGTCGCACGCCGTGAGGTGGTTGAGTCGGTCCGTTGTAAAGGCTCGGCGGGAGCCTCGCCCTACCGGCGGATTTAAAAGGCAAGTCAATTAAACCTTACGAAATCGAAAAAAAAGGTTCTATCGTGGGTGGTTGTCAGTTAAAGTCTTACGACAGTCCTAATAAATATGTCCAAGCCCGCGGTTGTCATCACTTCGATGCCTCCCCGCACCCAAAGCTACTTTGATTGGCTTTTAACTGGGTTGGGGGTCCTGCAGGAGGAAGGCCGGGCGACATTGCGTTTTGAGGATCGTTGGTGGAATCGGGCGTTGCGCGCGCACCCTAAGGTGATGGCGGCAGCGTGGCGAATGGGCGACGATTTTGTGGAGTTTGTTTCGCCAATGGACGCGGTTTGTTTGACAGGTCGCGTGGAGTTGGCGGATAAGGTTGTCAGTTTCGCAATGGACGTAGCGGATGCGCCGTTTAATTTCGCGCTCGGACATCTCGAAGCCGCTGATTTGTATTTCAAATGTCAGTGCCCGAAGTCGTTCGAACCTGAGGGTTACCCGCTGAACCGACATGTGCGCATCCCGTATCACCCGGAGGTGTTCCGGTTGCAGGAGAAGATTCGACCGGGGATGTTGGGCCGGCCGTTGGCGGTCGGGACGAATTTAAAAAAGAATTTACGGGTGTTAAGGCAATGGGAATCGGCGGCGGCGCCGAGGAAGGATGTGCGGATTTTTGCGTCGTTTGCGCATGATCGCGGGGTGAAGCCGAGGACGTCGAGGGATCCGTTGCCGTCGGCGTTTAATTATGAGAGCGAGAATTCGCTGATCAAACGTTGGGGCGATTCGATTCATCATCCGAATCGGAAACGAGAACGGATTGTGGAGATGTTGCGTCGGATGGAAAAGGCCGATGTGAACGCGCGGATTTGGCGAACGGAGAACGCTGCGGTGGGCGGACCGATGTTGAGCGACGCGGAGTATCGCGAGATGGTCGGGCGCGCGGCGGTGGTGGTGAATGTGTCGGGGTTGCGGCGGAGTTTGCCGTTTCGGTTTATGGACGCGTTCATGAGCGGCGCGGCGGTGGCGACGGATACGATCGGGACGCGATGGCCGAAGCCGTGGGAGTCGGGCACGGAGATTTTTGAGTTTGGCGATTTGGGTTATGAGCTGGATGAGGAAGTGGATTGGAAAGCGGTGGGGAAACGGTTTCATGAAATTTATGACTGGGCCGGGAAGAGCGGTGAGCATTTTAAAGTGGTGCAGGATTTGTATCGGAAGAAATGGGCGCCGCAGGTTTATGCGGGGTATGTGGTGGATGAGTGTTTGAAGACGATGGAAGAGAGAAGTTAGGGAAAAAAAGCAATTGAGCTGGAACGCATTCGCAGTATGACAAAACCAACGCCCATAGCCGTCGTGACGACGGTGCAGGGCCCAACGAAATCTATTCACAGCTTGCTGGAGACGCTGCGTCCGGCTGGTTGTCCGTTGCTGATTTTCGGCGACGAAAAAGGGCCGGTCGAATATGAAGCGCCGGGCACGGAGCTTTTCACGTTGAAACGGCAAATGGGTTTGCCATTTAAGTTGGCCGGACTTTTGTCGACGGGACATTACGCGCGCAAGAATTTGGGTTATCTGGTCGCGATGGAACGCGGGGCGACGTGCATTTACGAAACGGACGATGATAATGCGCCGTTGCCGAATTGGACGTGGCGCGATCAACGCTTGTCCGCGCGCAAGGTGCCGCGCACGGGTTGGATCAATGCGTATCGGTCGTTTTCGGATGAGCACATTTGGCCGCGCGGTTTTCCGCTGAACCTGTGTCACATTTCGCTGACGCATAATAGTATTTCGAAAGATGTTTTCCCGGTGGACTCGCCGATTCAGCAAGGGCTGGCCAATGGGTCGCCGGATGTGGATGCGTTGTGGCGCTTGATGATGGATAAGACGATCGCGTTTCGCGAAGCGCCGAGTTTGTATTTGCCGAAGGGCGCGTGGTGCCCGTTCAACAGCCAGAGCACGTGGTGGTTCCCGGCGGCGTATGCGCTGATGTATTTGCCGAGCAATTGTTCATTTCGGATGACGGATATTTGGCGGAGTTTTGTGGCGCAACGGTGTTTGTGGGAGCTCGGCACGGGCGTGACGTTCCATGGACCGGAGGTTGTCCAGGCGCGTAATCACCATGATTTGATGCGCAATTTTGAGGAGGAGATTTCGGGTTATCTCCAGAATACGCAGATCGCGCAATGGCTGGATGAAGTTGCGTTAAAGAGCGGCAGTGAAGCAATTCCAGAGAACATGCTCAAGTGTTATGAGTTGTTGATTGAGCGCGGGGTGTTTCCGGCGAAGGAATTGGATTTGGTGCGGGCGTGGTTGGAGGACGTCAAGGTTTTGCAGGAAGCGTAAGATGGGCAGTTGAACTAGCGGATCGATTTTTCTCGCTGGCTATATTGGTACGCGGTATGCATCAGCGCAGCGATGAGTCAGCAGGGGCCAAACAACATCACTCCACCGGACGAGTTTCTCGACAGGGTTCTCGATATTTATCACCGCGGCCTTTCGGTCGACGCATTCAAGCTCGCTGAAACCGTTGCGCCGTTGGCGCGTTGGTCTGGTGCTCGCGCGGGGACGTTGGCCAGTGGCATCGCTTCGAACGTCGGAGCGCCACGGTTGTCGGCTCGATTGGTGGTGCGAACGTGGCGGGCGCATCGCACCAATCTCGACGCGCAGGAGTACTATTGCTTTTTGCTGCTGGAAAAGCGCGGGCCCTTCGCGACCTGGCAGTGGTTGAACAAAATCCCTGAGGCCACCGAAGCAACGGCAGAAGCCAGGGCAAACATGTTTGGGGTGCGGGCAAGAATTGCGACCTCGTTGCGGAATTTCTCGGCAGCGGAGAAATTTTTGGAGCAGGCTGAGGTTGCGTTGCCGAATGTGCCGTGGGTGCGATTGCAGCGAGCACATTTACTGGAGCAAACGGAAAAGGTAACCGAAGCGCTGGAGGTGGCGCGGTCGGCGTGCGACTTGCACAAATATCCGTTTTATCGGCCAGCCGTGCAGACGTGCGCGTATTTATTGCAATTGCTGGATCGCAAGGATGAAGCCATTGATTTGTTGCAACGCGCAGATGCTTCTCTTCAGAACTCACATGTCGCGGCGCAGCTGTACGTTTTATACACCGAGACGCAGCGCTGGGCGGAGGCTGGCGCAGAATTGGACCGGTACGAAACGCTTTGTCCGGCGATGGAACTGCCTGTGCGGCGGTGGCTGACCGGGCAGCGGGCGCGGGTTGCATATTTTCGCGGAGAGCGGGCGGCAGCGGCACAATTGGCTTGCGAGTTGCCGGATAAATTCAATGAACGGTTTGCGGAAAATCTGAAGTTGCCCGCGCCGGCCGTCGAACGAGTGGCGTTGGATGTGCCGTATGTGCGGCAGCATTTCAAAACGTGCGCACCGGCGACATTGGCTGCGTTGGGGCGATTCTGGAAAATGGCGGCGGACCAGTTGGTGATCGTCGAAGCGGTGTGCTACGACGGAACACCGGGATGGGAGCAGCGGAAATGGGCGGAGGAAAACGGATGGATTGCGCGCGAGTTTCTGGTGACGTGGGATTCGGCGGTGGATTTGTTGAGTGCAGGGATACCGTTTGCGTTGACGACCAGCGAAGCGACGTCAGCGCATATGCAAGCTGTGACTGGGTTCGATCGCACCCGCGGAACGTTGTTGTTGCGCGATCCGTCGCAACCGATATCGCTCGAAGCGGACGCGGTTCCATTTCTTGAGCGTTACAAAGCTTTTGGTCCGACGGGAATTGTTTTCATGCCGAGATCGGAAGCGAGGCGGTTGGACGGGATTAAGCTTCCCGAGACTGCGCTTCACGATATTCGTTACGAAATGGCGCGGGCCCTTTCGCGCCATGACCGCGCGCAAGCGGTTTGTGCGATCAAGCAAATAGAGGCGTGCGCACCGGAACATCGGTTGACGTGGGAAGCGCGGTTGCAGCTGGCTTACTACGA
>JAQGOW010000190.1 GCA_028293405.1 Verrucomicrobiales bacterium | reverse complement strand
GAACTGCGTTCGCATTCGCAAGCGCTCTGGCGCGCCGGACGACCGAGCGTCGCAAGCAAGCCGTTGCTATCGATCGCGGCATCGGCAAGCTGCATCGCGCGCTGACCCGGTTTCGCACCGGGAATGTCGGGAATGGTTCCGGTCACTCTGAACACGGTGTCGAAAAGAGTTTCGGCCGGCAATCGTCGCGCGAGCGCGTGGGAATAGTTAACTTTATCCTCTTCGTTCCACTTGTTCGAACGAATCGAAAGTTGATACGTGCGCGACTTGCAAATGATGCGCATCAAGTGACGCGCGTCGAAACCGCTGTTGATGAACTCGTGCGTCAAATATTCGAGCAACGCGGGATTGCGCGCCGGATTGCCCGCGCGCGTGTCGTCCAGCGGTTCGATGATGCCGGCTCCGAGCATGTAACCCCACATGCGATTCGCGTAGCTGGATGCAAAAAAGCGATTGTCCGGCGAGGTGATCCAATCTGCGAGCTGCTCGCGGCGCGGCTTGTCAGATTCTTTCGTCGCACCGGACGGCTCTTTGATTTTGCCGTCTTTGGATGGCGCGGGCTCCGTCACCGTTGCGAGCACGAGCTTGGCTGCATACGGAAATTGCGGCGGCGAAACTTTGCCCGTGCGATCGTGCTTCATCTCGCCTTCCTTGGCGTCGGTCACGATTTCAAACAGCGGCTTCGCTCCTTCGACCGCCGTGCCGCCGATGGTTTTGTCGCCACTTGTCGGATCTTTCGCCAATGACACCTGCGCGAAAAATGCCGCGAGGTGATAATATTGGTCCTGCGTCCAACGCTCGAACGGATGATCGTGGCACTTGTTGCAGTTAAAACGCGTCGCGAGGAATAATTGCGTGGTGTTCTCCATCGCTTCAGTCGGCGTGCGTAAAATTTTCCAATAACTCGCCGCGGGCTTCTTTTTGTTCGAACCGGTCGCGGTCAAAATTTCGTACGCGAACTTGTCGTACGACGTGTTCTTGTCGACCTGTTCACGAATCCAGTTCCGGAAAATTTCCGCGCCTTCGCTGCCAAGAAATTTGCTGTTGCACTGCAACATGTCGGCCCATTTGTTCGCCCAATAATCGACGAAATCAGAATTGCCGATGAGCGACTCAACTAGCGCATCACGTTTTTCACGTGTCGCGCGATTGTCGGCGAGAAATGACCGAATCTGCTCCGGGCTCGGCGGCAATCCTGTGAGATCGAGATAAACGCGACGAATAAATTCCAGGTCCGTGCAGAGGTCCGACGGTTCGATTTTCATTCGCTCCCATTTCGCCGCGACGAGTTCGTCTGCCTTGCCCCAGGTCTCCGGCTGTTTCCAAACGAATCCGGTGCGGTCACCCATGACAGTAATTGTCGTTGCAACATAGTTACCTTCGAACCGCGCCAGCACCGGCGCTTCACCGCGACGAACGGTCGTAATCACGGCGTTCGTATCAATCATAGCAACTTCCGTGTTCCCGCTCTCGACGAAAGCTTCGGCAGTGACATCGCGAGTAAATCCGTCGGCGTAGGTGGCTTGAATCTGCATCTGCTGCTTGGAGCCAATTTCCTGCACCACCGGGTTTTGCGGCAAAATTTCGATCTTCACCACGCGCGGCGATTTCATGTCCAATTTGGCGCCTTCCGCGATCCATTGGCGAATCACCTGATAATATCTATTGTCGCGCGTCGTGCGACGTCCGCCTTCATGCGGCACTTCGGCGATCGCCTTCAACAGCATCAAGCTGTCATCGGGCGAAGCTAGATTGACGCGACGCGACGCCATGTCATCGGTGAACGCGCGCAGATCCGTTTCCGGGTCGTAACCGCGCAAAGAAAGTTTAAAGCCGTTCTTCCCTTCCTTTGCGCCGTGGCATGTGCCGGCGTTGCAACCGAGATGAGCAATGACCGGACTGACGTCGCGAATGTAATCGACCGGCTTGGCAGCTTTCGCAACCGCTGCATTTGTGGAGATGTCGACCGCAGGAAATTCAAGAACAACTTTTCCATTCGTCGCGTTGAAAAATCGAATCATACCATCAGAACCAGCGGCGGCGATTTCGCTGGCGTCGGCATTGAAGGCCACCGAATAAATCTCAGCTTCCGGCACCGATGTGTGCGCGATTTCGCGGATGCCTTTCTTTTTATACTCAGCAAGTTGATCGTTCTCTTCCTTTTTGCGAGCACCGGGAACTTTGCCCATAAGCTCGCGCAATTCCTTCGGCACATCGTTCGTGTAATCGTAGCTGCACACTAAAAGGTCACCGACCCGATCAACGCCGCCGGCACACGCGATACGCTTGCCATCTGTGCTAAACCGCGCCGCAAACACGCGTCCGGTCATCGGGAACAAATCCGCAATCAACTGCGCGTCGTCGCCGATCTCGCGTTTCACTTCGCGGAACGTGCGATAAACTTTCGGTGTGCCGTCCGAACCCGCCGCCACGAAATGTTCCATCGTCGGATGTGGCGCAATCGCCATGATGCCGCCCTTCAGCGCACCCGGCGTGATCGAAGTGACGTTGTCGATGAATCGTTGCGACGCTACCTCGGTCAACTTAACGCTCATGTCGCGCCCGCCGGAGATGATGTTGTCGCTGTTCGTCGAAAACGCCGTGCACAAGACCCAATCGCTGTGCGACCCCATCTGCACGACCTGTTTGCCGGTCGCAGCTTCAATCGCGCGCACCGTGTTGTCCGGACAACCAAACGCCAGCAACTTCCCATCGGGCGACCAACTAACTCCATAAAGTGTGTCGTAACTAACCGGTGTGGACATCGCCAATTTGCGTTTTTCAACATCCCAAACCTGGATTTCACCCATGCGCGCAGGATCGCCGCCGGCAACGGCCAGCTTTTTTGCATCCGGCGAAAATCGCAACGATTGCATGCGTTCCGACAAACCAATTAAGTGCGCCACCAACTTCGGCGTGCCTTTGGCGGAGGTGTCGAACAACAACACTTCGTGAAATCCCGAAACCGCCAGCAACTTTCCATCAGGCGACCAATCGAGCGATGAAATCACCGGTAAACGCGTATAAACAGGAGGATGTTCGGCGTCGTAATGCCTTTTTGCGTCGGCGGGCGTGTCGTCGACGGCACCTTGCGCGATCCAACTGCGAATTGTCTCAACGTCTGTGTCCATTAGCGGAGTTTTTCCTTTCGGCATGCGGACCTCGCCGTCCTTCGGCGTTATCATCGCGAGAATTGAACTCTTGGCCGGATCCTTGGGCACCACGGCTGCGCCTTCGCTATCGCCGCCCGCGAGCAACCCTTTAAAATCCGTCATCACATAACCGCCCTTTTTCTTGGCCGGTTGGTGGCAACCCTGGCAATTGGCCTGCAAAATGGGCCGGACCTGACGGTAGTAGCTGACGGGGGGAGAATCTTTGGCCGCCTCCGCAGCCGTGCATGTCAAATGGACGAAGGCACCCAGTAAAAGGCACAAAAATACGGCGCGCGTTTTGCCGACATTGGGAATCATTGCATCTACTTAGATGCTCGGACGGCCAATTTTAATCAAGATTTTTGCCGGAATTTTCGCCCGACTTCTTGCTACTGGAAAATCGCAGAGTGCATGCGCCGCCGCGCCGCTGTATAAACCACGTTGTGCCGCGCGAAACGACAGTCCAAAAAACAGCCCGCACCCGGGAAATCATCGCGGGCCTGCGCCGCGCCTACCCTGATGCCCATTGCGAGCTGAACTACACCAATCCGCTCGAACTGCTCATCGCCACCGTCCTCTCGGCGCAATGCACCGATAAACAGGTCAACATAGTTACCGAAAACCTGTTCAAAAAATACAAATCCGCCCAGGACTTCGCAACTGCGCCGTTTGCTGAGCTCGAGCAGGACGTCAAACGCATCGGCCTTTTCCGCGCCAAAGCCAAAAACATTCAGGCGGCGTGTCGTGTGTTAGTCGATAAATACAAAGGCGAGGTCCCGCAAACCATGGACGAACTGACCGCGCTCGCTGGTGTCGGCCGCAAAACCGCCAACGTCGTCCTCGGCAACGCCTTCAATATAAATGTCGGTGTCGTCGTCGACACCCATGTCGACCGCCTTTCCCATCGGCTGAAGCTGACAACCAAATCAACACCCGAGAAAATCGAAACCGACCTCCAGCAAATCGTCCCAAAGGACGAGTGGTGCCTCTTCAGCCACTTATTAATATGGCATGGTCGCCGCCGTTGTTTCGCCCGCACGCCCGATTGCCCGAATTGCGAAATCAAACAGCTCTGTCCAATTGGCCAAAAAGTCCTGAGCCTGCCACCAGAAAAGTCTCTCGCGTTGCGCAAACAAATCTAGTTGAAACCGATTGCGCGACTGCAGCGTCAAAGTAAGCTCGCGCAATGAACTGGTTCTCACGAATTTTGACCGTCGCCGCGTGCAGCGTGTTCTTCCACCCTGTCGCCGCTCAACCGAATCCTCAAAAACCAAACATCATCATCATCCTCGGCGACGACATCGGTTATGGCGATTTCGGCTGCTACGGCGCGACCAAAGTTAAAACTCCCGCAATCGACAAAATCGCCGCGCAAGGCCTCCGCTTCACCGACGCCCACGCAGCCTCCGCCGTCTGCACGCCGTCGCGCTATGCCCTGCTCACCGGCCAATACGCCTGGCGCAATCCGGCTGGCGACCACATCCTGCCCGGCGACGCCCCACTCAGCATCAAGCCCGGCACGGTCACCCTCCCATCGATTCTCAAACAAGCCGGCTACAAAACATCCGTCGTCGGCAAATGGCACCTCGGCCTAGCCGACAGCGCGCCCGATTGGAATATTGAAATCAAACCAGGCCCGCTCGAAATCGGTTTCGACGAATGCTTCATTCTTCCTGCCACCGGCGACCGCGCTCCGTGCGTCTATTTGAAAGACCATCGCGTCGTGAACCTTGATCCGAAGGATCCGATTACTGTCGATTACGAGCACTGCATCCCCGGCCACTCCAACGTCATTGCCGGCATCGGTCGCATCGGCAACATGACCGGCGGCAAGTCCGCGTTGTGGAAAGACGATGCCATCGCCGAAACGCTCACCACACAAGCCGTCCAATTCATGGAGCGCAATCGCAACCAACCGTTCTTCCTCTATCTCGCCACGCACGACATCCACGTCCCGCGCGTGCCTGCCGATCGCTTTCGTCACGCCAGCGGAGCCGGTCCACGCGGCGATGTCATCCAGGAATTCGATTGGACAGTGAGCGAAGTTGCAAAAGCCCTGGATCGCTTGAACCTCACGACAAACACTCTGCTCTTAGTCAGCAGCGACAACGGCGGCATTCTCGATTACGGCGACACGCGCGAACGCGATGGCGACGAAAACTCGAACAACGGCCACGCCTTCAACGGCCCGTTGCGCGGCACCAAAGGCACTCCATACGAAGGCGGCACGCGCGTCCCGCTCATCATGCGTTGGCCAGCAAAAATCAAACCCGGCACTACAGATCAACTCGTTTGCCTCGTCGACACCCTTGCGACCTGCGCCGGCATCACCAAACAAAAGCTTCCACCCACGTCCGCTCCCGACAGCTTCAGCCTTTTGCCCATCGTGAACGGCAATTTGAAAATAACAGTGCGCGAAACACTCATCGAACACAGTCGTCGAATGGGAGTTCGTGAAGGACAATGGAAGCTTGTCACTTCAGGTGGCGACGCAAAAGCAAAGCCAAACGGCAAAGCCGAACTTTACAACCTCGCCAACGACATTGGTGAGAAGAAGAACGTGGCCGACGCAAATCCCGAAAAGGTGAAAGAACTCACCGCCATCTTGCGTCGCGCGCGCCAAGACGGCCATACCCGTCCGTAGCTGTAACAGCTCATCCGTTAAACCTGCGCGCCTCCCTCGACTGACGGAGGAGAAAGTGCTCTTTTCCTGCTATCGGTAAACCGGTTGCTGCCCCCTGCTGCCTCGGCCACCTTGCTTTCGCGGCGACTGCATTCGCTGGCAGAGGACGGTTATGTATAAAAAAGAAAATCTCGCGCGCATCAAAAAGATGAACGCGCTCGCCCCCGCAGTGATGGACGCGTTCTGGGCGTTCGATAAACTTTCCGTCGCCGATGGCGCTGTTCCAGTGAAATACAAGGAACTCATCGCCATTGCCGTCGCGCTCACCACGCAGTGTCCGTATTGCATCGAGATTCACAGCGCGAACGCCCGCAAGGCTGGTGCGACCGAGGCCGAAATTACCGAGACCGCGATGGTTGCCGCGGCCTTGCGTGCTGGCGGCGCAATCACACACGCCACGCACGCTCTCACCGACTAACACGAAGCAAACGAAAGGAATGGTATGCCACTGATTAACGTAAAAGTCATCGAAGGCGTTTTTACACCGGAGCAAAAGCAGGAAATGGTTCGCAACCTTACCGACACCATGGTCGCAATCGAAGGTGAAAACCTGCGTCAGTACACGCTTGTCGTCATTGACGAAGTCAAAAGTGGTGACTGGGGTTTCGGCGGCAAACCATACACGACAGCGGAGGTGAAAGCCGCTGCCGCCGGACTCGTCGAAGCATGATGGCGCGTTCAGTGGCCGCGAAACGCGTTGAGCAATTCCGGGTGCGCCGCGACGTAATTGCCAAAACCAATCACCACGGTCGAAAACGTCAGCACGCCCAGCCCGAGCCACACCTTGGACATCGTGCGCCGACTCACGCCGCGCCATTCTTTGAGAAAAATTCCCCAAAGGCTGCTGAACACGATGATGAACGCCATGTGAATCGTCCAGCTGGAGAAATCGTATTTGCCCATCTTCGTTGTCCCCATGCCGTAAAAGAAAAATTGCCCGAACCAAATCACACCGGCCAAACCCGCCAACAGATAGTTGCCCAACAACAGCTGCCGCGATCCGCGAAGATAATCGCCACCTGATTTATTTTTGAAATTCAACGCCACGCACCAGATGAAATTCGTCGTGAACCCACCGGCCATGATGAGAATGAAAACGGGATTGTTCTGGTAAACCGCCGGGGTCCCCGCCGCGACCGCTGCATCGGCAATCGGTTTTCCGGCGTTGATCGCAAACGCCATGCACGCGCTCATCACCCCCGCAAAAATCGCGACCGCAAATCCTTTCGCCAACGAAAATTCCTGGACCGAATTGCGCTTCTGCTCTTCCGTGAGTTCGCGTTCCTTGCACACGCCCGCGTAACCGCACAACGCAATGCCCATAAGGCACACCACGATTCCGCCGAGCACAATCAGTCCACCCGAGCCGGCAAATAATGTTCCCATAGTTCCGTTTACCATCGGCGGAATTAAAGTCCCGAACGCCGCGCAAAATCCCAACGCAATCGCATAACCCAGCGACAATCCCAGATACCGCATGCTCAAACCGAATGTCAGTCCGCCAATTCCCCACAACGCCCCAAACAGCCACGCTAAAATCATGCTGCGCGCCGGACTGTGCGAAAAAATTTGCCAGAGATTCGGCGTCGTCAGCCACGCTGCCAGCGGCGGCATAATGATCCATGCCAACACGCCTTGGATCATCCAATAGCTTTCCCACTTCCATTTCGCCACGCGTTTGAACGGCAGATAAAAACTTCCAGCGGACAATCCGCCGATCGCATGGAGCACAACGCCGAGAAATGGGTTTGGTGGCATGATCAACAGATGCGGATGAATTCAATCCCGAACAGAGCAGCGAGTTTCTCGAGCTTCTGCGCGATGTGCCCGACGCCAATCGCACAATGATGCGCGGGACCCGCTTTCGACCACGTATTCACAAAGTTTTTCGCGCCAATCGAAAATCGATAACGGCTATTCGTATTGCCGATGTGCAGAATCGGCCCCGGCACACTCTCGCCTTCAGCCGCGAGTAGTTTCAATTTCCCCTGCCCGTCCTGCACAACTGACAACAACGTCACCGGCCCGTTCTTGACGCGCATTTCGATGGAGAGCCCTTGCCCCGGTTTGCCATGATAAACGGGTAACGGCACCAACTTCACTTTGCCTTCCGCGATCGCCATGTGGCCCGGCCCATCGTGACCGAGCAGCACGATGTCATCATTGAAATCCATTGCATAAAATTCCGAGAACGACCCTCCGACGCCAAACGCGTCCATGATCTTCAACGCTTGCGCGTTCTTGATCTCGCACTCGCCCGCGACCGGCACGTTGTGAGCCGTCAGCAACGAATTGCCCGCAATCACCGATGTGACGATGTTCTCGTATTCATTACCAGAAGTGCCTTCGTAGTAATACGTCATTGACCCGAGCCGATGCTCTTTCGCCAATAAATCCAAAGCGACTGAAGTTTGGGCCGCCCGCTTCAACTCGGCTTCACTGCACTCTGGCGACACCTCGAACTCACTATAAAATTGGTTCAGCTTCGCCTTGAGCTGTTTTGGCGTCACGCCGTCGCGCAACTTTTTCAACTGGCACATTTCCAATAATTCAAAGTGGCACCCAAACACCGCCGCCTGTTGCGTCATGTCGCTGTAAACATCCAGCATCCCGCAGTAATAATGACCGAGCACACCCACGCGATTGTTGCGCATCACCGCCGCAACGCGCGACGCATCCACCCAGGCATCAATCTCGCGCCATGCCTCCGCGTCATCGAGCGTCCCGGTGACGAGGTGATAATCAATGCCCGCGCGATTGAACACGCACGCGATCTCCGGTGCCGAACACGCTTGGCAATGCGCCAGCCATTCGCCCGTCATCACGCCGCGATCACCGAGTTTATTGAACGCCTCGTAATCAATAGCTGCGACCGGCTGCAAGTTGAGCACGATCACCGGCACCTTCGCTTTTTGGACGACCGGCAAAACCGTCGAGCTCAGCGCATATGTCGAAACGTAGAGAAAAATAATCTGCACATCTTCGCGCTTGAACAGGTCCGCCGCCTCTCGCGCCTGATCGGGGGAATCGACCAGCCCCGCATCGACAATGCGCACACCGTCGCGCCCGAGCTTTTGGTGAACCCGTTTCTGATACCCAAGCAGCCGTTGCTTGAGCCCTTTAAACTGCGGCCAATAGGTATCCAGCCCGATGCCGAATAAGCCCACACTGATCCTTTGATTTTTTCGCGACGTGCTCATGTGGAATGCAAACCCAAGTATCACCAGCTTCGTGCGCGCGAACCTTGATAGCCGTCAAAGGCTTCGCAGGTTTCTAGTGCAACAATGCACAATCATGTCATTGCGTTTCAGCACGAATTTTCGAACCGCCATGTTCACCTTGGTCGCGATTTGCGCCGTGCTCTTGAACACGCGCGCGGCAGACAAGTCCCTCGAACAACTCTTTCGCGACCCGCCCAAATCCGCCAGGCCGTGGACCTATTGGTTCTGGATCAACGGCAACATCACCAAAGAAGGTATCACTGCAGACCTCGAAGGAATGGCCAAAGTCGGCATCGGCGGCGTGCTCATCATGGAAGTCGCCAACCAAAAAACGATGGCGCCCACCGGCCCAGTTGCATTCGCCAGTCCCGAATGGCGCGAGCTCTTCAAGCATGCCGTCAACGAATGCGCCCGCCTCGGCCTGCAAATGAACATGAACAACGACGCCGGTTGGTGCGGCAGCGGCGGCCCGTGGATCACGCCGCAGTTGTCGATGCAAAAACTCGTCGCGACGAATATCACAGTGACCGGTCCACAACACGTCGTTCGGAAAATTCAACAACCGCCCAGCACGCTCGACTACTATCGCGACGTCAAAGTCCTCGCCTACCCCGCAGTCGATCGCCCACTCCACACCGCCAAGAGCGCCGTCCTCGACATCACCGACAAAATGTCTACCGATGGCACGCTCACGTGGGATGTTCCCGCTGGTAAATGGAAAATCTGCCGCATCGGTTGCACCACCACCGGCCAGAAAAACAAACCCGCTCCCGAAAGCGGCACCGGTCTCGAATGCGATAAGTTCAACCCACACGCTGCCGAAGTTCACTTCAACAACTTCATCAACAAACTCGCCGATGACGTCGGTCCAAATTTAGGAAAAGTCCTCACCACAACTCACATCGACAGCTGGGAAGTCCACTCACAAAACTGGACCGCACGCATGCCTGAAGAATTCCGTAAACGCCGCGGGTACGATCTCACTCCCTGGCTCCTGGCTGTGACTGGTCGCGTTATCGTTGAAAACGACGAACAGACCGCCCGTTTCCAGCGCGACTATCTCCGCACCGAAATGGAACTCAACGACGAATACTACGCCGGCACCT
>JAQGOW010000016.1 GCA_028293405.1 Verrucomicrobiales bacterium | reverse complement strand
TTTTTCAAACCGCACATCCCCTTGCGCGTGCCGCAGAAATATTTCGACATGCATCCCTTGGACAAAATCGTGTTGCCCGAGATAAAGGAAGATGACACGTCCGATCTGCCGCCCACCGGAAAGCTTTGGGCGAATCAAGCTCCGGGTCTTAAACCGGGCAATCACCAGATGATTGTCACCAATCACCTCTGGAAAAGCGCCGTGCAAGCGTATCTGGCCACGTGCAGTTTTTCCGACGCCTGTGTCGGCCGAGTCCTCGACGCCTTCGATAAAAGCGTTTACGCCACCAACACCATCATCGTGCTTTGGAGCGACAACGGCTGGCATCTCGGCGAAAAACTGCACTGGCAAAAGCACGTCCTTTGGGAAGAAGCCACGCACGTCCCGCTCGCCTTCGTCGTTCCCGGCCTGACCCAGCCCAACCAGCGCTGCTCCCGCATCGTCAGTTTCCTGGACATTTACCCGACGATGACCGACCTCTGCGGCCTTGCGACGCCAAAAACTTTGGAAGGCATCAGCTTCATCGGGCTCCTGAAAAATCCAACCGCACCGTGGGACCGCCCGGCCATCAGCACCTACGGCCCGAACAACCACGCCATCCGCACCGATCAATGGCGCTACATCCGCTACGCCAACGGCGACGAAGAACTCTACGACGAACAGTCCGACCCAAAAGAATGGACCAACCTCGCCGCAAAATCCGAATACGCCGCCGTCAAAAAACACCTCGCGACCTACCTCCCGAAAATCAACCTCCCCGACCGCCTCCCCCAATCCGACTTCAACCAAAAGCCCTGGAAGACATCGGGTGGCGAGGATTGACCAATCGGATACAGCAAATGCAGCCAACGGGATGATGCATTTTTGGAGTCGAACGAATTAGCGCAGCAACCGCGTTGTCGTGGCATTTCTTGATTACCACGTGCGCGTTTCGTCGGTTTCATTCAGCATCCCATCCAGTGAGTCGAAGTCCAAACTGATATCAATCGCATAGTGAGTGGCAATTTCCAATCGTCGCCCTCCTCCATTGATTCGAAGCGTGGCGATTTCATAGAAACGGACGTCCTCTGCCTGTAAAACATTGCAGCGAGTTATGTTAGCAAAGGAAAGAATGTAGGCTTTGTAAGCGCCTCGAAAACTCAGTTGAATCCAGCACTTTAACGAAAAAGCCTGCTTGTCGGCGTCGAACAAAATCGAATCCGCAGTAAATCTGGAATCATGGAGCAACGCTGCTACTGCCTCCAATGAATTGCGGTCATTGATTATTAAAGAACGAGGTATCATTGATTAAGAAGGAGGCCAATGCTTGATGTTAAGTAGCGGAATGTGAATTTGCGATTCCGAATTGCGTGTAAGGGTGCAGGAGCTCGTCAACATCCCGAGTCAAGCAACTACCTGTTGAAACATAAGCCCTTGCATCAGGTGTTACGTTCTTTATCCCGGTTCCCGATTGGTAACTCCATTGCACCCAAAAATAATTTTTCACTTGGACAGCCTTTGTCCAAGTGACCTTGCTAACCTACCGGGATGAAAATGATGAAAAACCTCCAAAGTGCATCCCTCCGGGTAACTCCTTCACTGTCCTCGAACCCACTGAAAACAAAGAAACCAACGATCCGGCTCAACGTTGGCCGAGCTGAAAATGCCCTGCGCGAACGCGCACGCACGAAACCCAGCGAACGCGTGCGCCGCGCCCCGCTCGAACGCATGGGTAAGATTCATCGAATTATCGCCGAAGGAAATTATCCGAACGCAAGGCAGTTGGCTCGTGAACTGGAAATCGGATACAAAACCATCTTGCGCGACATCGAATATATGCGTGACCATTATTCGCAACCGATTGCATACGACTGCACGCGAGGCGGCTACTACTATTCCCAACCCGTCCACGATTTCGCCGGCTTTACCACAATGACTGAAACTGAAATGTCTGCAATAATGGTCGCCCATAAAGCCGTCGCTCAATATCAGGACACCCCTTTCCATCGACCACTAAAGGTTGCGTGCGAGAAGTTGACCCGACACCTGGATTCCAAAGATCGTTCTCTGCTGGAGCATTCCACTGAAGCTGTTTCGTTTCGTCCGCTCGCGCCCGAAGACACCGACGTTGCGCTCTTCAAAACCTGCACCGCCGCCCTGCGCGCAGGTGAGGTCTTAAAATTCTGCTACCGCAAACCCGGTGGTAAAACTCGGCACACGCGATTGGTTCACCCATATCACGTGACCTGTTCGGACAATCGATGGTACCTGCTCGGATATGATGAAGAGCGCCACGATATTCGCACGTTTGCCCTCGCCCGCATGAGTTCAATGCAAACGACCGATAAACGTTTCACCCCGCCTGATGATTTTGACCCGGCCAAATACCTAAGCGACAGCTTCACCGTCATGTCGGGAACTGGCGATTATGAGGTTGTCATCGATTTCGACGCATGGGCAACTGACCAGTTGCGCGGCCGGAAATGGCACGCCACACAAACAGTCACGGAGCTTGCAGATGGCGCCTCCCGGATGACCATGCATTTGAGCGCCTTGGAAGAAGTGGAACGTTGGATCCTGAGCTGGGGCACCCACGCCACAGTCATCGGACCGGCTGCATTAACCGAACGCATCAGCACAACAATCAGCCACCTCAGCTCCCGTTATCCAAATAAAACTGCTATCACGAAACCGGAAGCCTGACCCTTCTCCTCTTGATTTCGCGTATATAGGGTATTTCGTGGTTAAAGCTTGCCGCACCTTCGTGCCCTTAGTGACCTTCTGTTAATAATTCCGGTTTCCGTTTCGTTTAGTTCGCGTATTTCGTGGTTGAACCTCAGCGCCTTGCTTTCCGTGTTCGCGTCGTTCGCGTATTTCGCGGTTAAGCTTACCGCACCTTCGTGCCCTTAGTGACCTTCTGTCCGTAATTCCCATTCAGATTTCGGTCCTCGGGCTTCCACTCCGTTCCCTCCGTTACCTTCTGTAAGAATCCCCCTGCAAAAAAATTTTAAAAATATTTTGTCAACAAAACGCCCTACTCCCCAACGCCTTGCGCAAAAAGGGCGAGATTTCGAAAAACTTTTTTGGGGAGTCACCCCGTAACTGTCCACCCCCCTGTCGTAAATTGACGACATGGCAGTAAACGCTACACATCCAGATTATGACGCGAACGCATCCACTTGGTTGCGAGCCCGTGATATTCTCGCCGGCGAAGATGCGGTGAAAGCCGCGGGCGAGCGCTATCTGCCAAAGCTCGACTCACAGACTGACGACGAGTTTAAAGCGTATTGCAATCGGGCGACGTTCTTCAATGCAGCCGGTCGCACCTTGGATGGTTACAGCGGCCTGATCTTCCGCCGCGCTCCCTTTGTTAAAATTCCTGAGGCACCCGCTGGCGGAGCACCCTCGGCACTCGCCTCCGCGCTCGGCAACTTCGTTAACGACTGCGACATGCTCGGCACATCGTTGACCGGTTACGCAAAAGATCTCGTCAGCGAGGTCATCGGCGTCGGTCGCGCCGGAACGCTGGTCGACTGGGAAGGCGACTTCGAAAACCGCGCCTATATCGCTCTTTATCAGGCCGAACAAATCATTAACTGGCGCGTCGAACGAGTAAATGGCCGCAACCTGCCGACGTTGGTTGTTCTGAAAGAAACCGCAACCATTGTTTCAGACGATGGATTCACCAGCGATATCGTTCCACAAATTCGCGTTTTGAAGTTGATCGCCAGCGACAAACGCACCGGCCCATCCGCTTCCGTTTCATCTGGCCTCAGTCATCCGTCCTCCGGTAAGCCAGGGTTCGCCTATCAGGTGGAAATTTGGCAGGCGTTACCATCCGGCCAACGCGATAGCAAAAAAGGCGGCACAGGTGAATGGACTCTGATTGAAACACGAACGCCCCTGCGTCTCGGCAAGCCGCTACCGCTCATTCCATTTGTTTTTCACGGCCCGCGTAATTCGATGGCTGCCGTGGATAAATTGCCGCTCGCCGATCTCATCGCCGTAAATCTCGACCACTACCGTCTCGATGCTGATTACAAGCACGGCATGCACTTCACGGCTCTTCCAACTCCTTGGCTCAGCGGGTTTCAAAAGAATCCGGACTTGCGGATTGGTTCAACTGCAGCATGGGTAACGGAGAACACGGGCGCGACCGCTGGCTACCTGGAATTTACCGGACAAGGCCTGACCACGTTGGAGCGCGCCATGGATCGCGATGAAAAGCTCATGGCTGTCCTCGGCTCTCGCTTGCTTGAAGCGCAGAAACGCGTTGGCGAAACCGCCCAGGCCATCGAACTGCGCCAAAGCGGTGAAAACAGCGTCCTCGCCAGTGTCGCTACCAGTTTGAGTGAGTCGCTGACGCAGGTGTTGCGCTGGGTTTACTGGTGGAATTCCACGGAAGAAAATCCCGAATCGCTCACCGACAAAGTCGTTGTCTTTTCCCTGAACACAGATTTCACCACCGCCGGCATGGACAGCAACGCGCTGCACGAAATCGTTGCCGCCTGGCAGGCCGGTGCCGTCAGTCAGGAAACCATGCTGGAACTGTTCCGCCGTGGAGAAATTTTGCCCGACGGCCGCTCGAACGAGGACGAACTCGCCCTCATCAAATCCGTCCGTAACTCACCACTGAACACTGATTACTGATCACTCAACCCTCAACACTCAACCCTCAACAAATCATTATGTCCCTAAAATACAAACTAACCTCAAAGAACGAAATCCCCGCCGAACTCGCCGCTCACTACATCGAACGCGATGGCGCGTGGTTCCTCGACGCTGAAGGCGCTGCCGATAAAGCAAAGCTCGATGAATTCCGCAACGCAAATATTGCGCTCGTGCAGCAGCTCGACGAACAGACGAAACGCTTCCACGGAATCGATCCCGATGAAGTCCACCGGCTGGCCGAAGAAAAGCGTAAGCTGGAGGAACAACAGCAACTCAAAGCCGGCGAAGTCGAGAAGGTCATCGAAACGCGCGTCAAAGCGGCAAAAACCGATTTTGAAAAGCAGCTTGGGGCGATCACTTCTGAACGCGACGCCCTCAATGGGCGCCTGGTCACCATTCAAATTGATCAAGGCGTCGTCGCAGCAGCCACAAAGCGCGGCCTTCGTCCCACCGCCATACCCGACATCACCGCTCGTGCCCGAAACATTTTCAAATTGGTAAACGGCGTGCCTACGGCCTTTGAGGCGGATGGACAAACCGTTCGCGTCGGCAAAGACGGTGTCAAACCCATGGCGATCGAGGAGTGGTTGGAAGCGCAACTGTCCGAAGCGCCGCACCTATTTGAATCAAACGCTGGCGGCGG
Source organism: Verrucomicrobiales bacterium (assembly GCA_028293405.1). Taxonomy (GTDB): domain Bacteria; phylum Verrucomicrobiota; class Verrucomicrobiia; order Limisphaerales; family Palsa-1400; genus JAICXV01. The sequence goes on along the minus strand of JAQGOW010000016.1, from coordinate 1,535 downwards.
CGCAGCCAGCAACAGCTCCGGTGGATCCGGCAATCGGTCGGTAAAAAATCCATTCCGCAGGGACTCGTGGAATCTCACCGAACAAATGCGCCTGCAACGAAACGACCCAAACCGCGCACAACAACTCAAGGCCTCCGCCGCCACAAACTAAACACCAAAAGCACTTTTTCTCCCTTCTTCTCCCTCGCCTCCGCATGGAGGAGAGGGTTGGGGAGAGGAGGACAAAACACTCAACCCTCAACCCTCAACTAACTAAAAACATATGGCAAAAACACAAATCGCGGACGTCATCGTCCCAACAGAGTTCGAAAAATATGCAATCCAACGCACCGCTGCTTTGTCAGCGTTCTATGAATCAGGCATCGTCGAGATGGATCCCCAGTTCGACGCCCTCGCTGACGCGGGAGGTTCCGAGGCTCACATGCCTTTCTGGAATGACCTTAGCGGCGCTCGTCAGCCGTTGAACGACTCTGCACCTCTCACCACGCAGAAGATCGGCGCAGACCAGGACATTGCCCGCATTCACAACGACGGTCAGGCGTGGTCAGTCAATCAACTCGCCAAAGCAATGGCTGGGGATGATCCGATGAGTGCAATCTTGCAACTCGTCGGCTCCTACTGGGCCCGCACGGACGAGGCGTTCATGATCTCCTCACTCAAGGGCATGTTCGCCGCGGCCTCCATGGCGAGCAACTTGTTGGCCATCCATGCTGAGTCGATCGCTGCCAGCACTTCAGCAAACAAATTGACCGGCACCACGTTTGTAGACGCTTGTCAAAAACTCGGCGACCGCGCGGATCGATTGGTCGCTGTCGCCATGCATTCCGCCACCGAAGCGGCCTTGCGCAAACTCGACCTGATCGACTTCGTTCCCGATAGCGAAGGTAAACCGTCCATTCGCACATTTCAGGGACGCCGCGTCATCATTGATGACAATTGCCCGCTGCGCAATGGCACCACCGATGGCTTTGTTTACACGAGCTATCTGTTCGGTCCAGGCGCTTTCGGCCGCGGTTCGGCAAAGTTGACCGATCCGGTGCAAGGCGGCTTTGGAACGGAAGGTGTCGAACTGTCCCGCTCTGCTTTGGATAGCGATTCGCAACTGATCAACCGCCGTCGTTTCATCCTGCACCCGCGTGGGGTGAAGTTCACCAGCGCATCGGTCGCAGGCAAAAACCCCACGGATGCCGAAGTCGAAACCGCCGCCAATTGGGTCCGCGTTTACGACCCCAAAAACGTCCGCATCGTCGCCGTCACCCACAACAACTAGGCACCTCGTCCTCCCCCTCTCTTCGCCCTGCGAGGAGAGGGCCGGGGAGAGGAGCCCAATCGCTCGAAAACACTCATCACTCAACTCTCAACATTTTTTACCATGTCCAAACAAATCATTCGCGGACTCGAAAAACTCCGCAACGGCGAACAGCTCAATCTGAAAAGCCGCGCCTTCACCAACGTTGCTTCTGCAACTGCAGCAGGTCTATCGCCGGCTAAAAACCCTGGCGCGCTGATCTACCTCAGCACCGGCGGCACCGGCG
>JAQGOW010000140.1 GCA_028293405.1 Verrucomicrobiales bacterium | reverse complement strand
CGGTTGGTGGCGATGTCGTCAACCACGAGGATGTTCATGGCTTTGGCCCTTCCTTGGCCAACCACTCGGCCACCTGCTCCGGCAGCTTGCGCGTGTCGATGGGTTTGGTGATGTAGCCGTCGCAGCCCGCGTCAAACGCTTTCTGGTCATCGCCCTTCATCGCAAAAGCAGTGAGCGCAACGATCGGGATGTGACGGGTGCGCTCATCGGCCTTGAGTTTGCGCGTGAAGGTGAGTCCATCCATGCCGGGCAGAGCGATGTCCATGAGAATCAATTCTGGAAGAGTGCGGGCGAGGACGACCTGCGCCTCTTCCGCGTCCTCCGCCTTGAGGATCATGTGGCCCTCGAACTCAAGCAGTTCGGAAACCAGTTTGAGATTGGTCGGGTTGTCGTCAATGACCAGGATTTCCACACTCATGCCGCGTTTCCTTCCTAATTGTAGGTTATCACGACATTGCCACCAGAAATGGTGATGCTTTTAATGGTGATCGCTGTGCCTGACCGGATACGATAGAACTGCGCGCCACCTGACCGGGGAACTGTGAAGGTCTTGCTCACGAGATTCACCGATTGCCCGATTGCGTCCAGGTACGGACCAGTGACTGCTGCCGCTGAGACCAACATGGGAGTTGTTCCTGCTGCTGGAGCAGTAACTGTGTTGGCTTCCAGAGTAACCGCAGTCTGTGCCAATAATCTGCCGTTAATCGATGCGCCAGTCCCAAGACTGATGGATGTTTGGGCCAATATTATTCCCTCAAAGTGAGTGGTAGTCCCAAGACTGACGTTACCGAAAGCCTGCCAGAAAATGTTCGCGGCTAGTGCCCCACCTGCCAGATGAATCCGCGTGCCGTTCGCCTGGGTAATTTTTCCCGCGATCTGGAAGATCCAGACATCATTTGGGCCACCACTGAGAGTGACATCCGAAGAGATCAAAACATCGGTGCCCCACTTGTAGAGACCGGGGACAAGAGTTAGACCGCCAATTTCTCCGGCTCCCAGTTCTGTGAAATCGGGTATGGAACGTCCGGCAGCGTCCGTGTAGGCGGTTTGCATATCGCCGACGGCTGTGGTCAGATTGGCAGGAGTTGGATCCGCATAGCCGGGCGCGTAAACTTTTCCAGTAATCATGGACGAGGTTGCAAATGGACTGGCGGCGGCAAGGCTCAATGAAAATCCAGTTATGGCGGTCGATTCGATGGGACTCACTCCAATATCTCCAGTAACCACGGAGGTCGGCACCGTTGAGATTCCTGATTTTGCGAGAATCACAAAATTACCGGCGTTCCCAAGGTTTACGGGCGTTCGCGCTGCCGTCGCATCCCAGTGCGGGAAAATCAAGGCCACTGCAAGAAAAAGGCCCATGCGAACCTGTTTTGTTGAGTTTATTAAAAGTGTTGATGGGCTCATTTTCAATTTTTTGTTCTTTTTATTTCGCCTTTCTGATTTCCCCCTTCGCGCGACAGGCGGTGCAACGAGCAGGTGTGGCGCTGCCCAGTTTGGGCAGCACCTTGGTGGCCTTCTTAGTTGGCCGGCTCGGTAACGGCATTCATCTGCAATGTAACCGCCGTCTGTGCCAGGGCTCTGCCGTTCAAGGTTGCGCCGGTGTTCAGCGCAATCGCTGTGGCACACAATATAATTCCCTTGAAATCAGCCGTCGTGCCCACGGTCGTTTGGCCGGCGACTTGCCAGAAGATGTTCTTGGCTTGTGCGCCGCCGCTCAAAGTAACAATGGCGCCGTTGCCCACATCAAGCGTTTGCCCGATCTGGAAGATAAAGACCGCGTTTGGGTCTCCCTGGGCATCAAGCGTAAGGCTAGTGGGTATGAGAACCGGGGTGCCCCATTTGTAAAGGCCGGGAATGAGGGTCATGCCGTCAATATTTCCGGCTCCCAGTTCAGTAACATCGGGGGATATCCGTCCAGCGGCATCGGTGTAGGCAGTTTCCATGGCGCTGACAGCCGCAGTCAATAAAACCGGGAATGTCACCCGACAAGCAGGACCAGCAGCGTCAACGGTGAAGATTGTCCCATTCACCTCTACACAACCTAATCCAGCAATCGCTGCACCGGTGATGGGACTCGTTCCGATATTTCCGGTGATGGCTGATGCAGGGACATCGGTGATTCCTGATTTTGATAGAATCACAAAATCGCCAGCCACTCCAAGATCAACTGGCACCAGCCCTGCCCTTCCCAGGGAGGCGCTGGAAAGAAACGCGAGCAGCGCGGCCACCACCCTGATGGAAATCTGTTTTTTTGACGTTGCGCGGTTCGGCCAAGTGGGTGTGCTGATGGTGTGTATACGTTCTTGTGCGATGTGCATTATTTTATTTTTTATTTCGGATGGTCATTCATTTAACCATCTGGGCCTATTAAACCAAGAAGCGTGCGAGGAGCTATTCTGGGGTTCGCCTACAGGGATATCCCCCCTGGCAGCCCGTTCAAAAACTGCAAGGCCTGCCGTAAGGAAACCTCTGGAACAAATTTTGGCCCAAACGGAAAGAATAACCGAGGCGAGTGGTTTTCGTGAAAAAGGTCGTCTGGCGTTGTTGCTCCTCCCTTACAGACCGCTGCAGGTATGCTCAGTCGTCGCGCCTAGCCATCCGACCTTTTTGACGAAAACGGCAAGCCTCGGACTTTTTCAACGGGCTGCTCGGCGGTCTGTTCCTGAAGCCCGTGAAGCCTGAGTTGGCCTGACCAGGACGGAAGCGAAAGAAAACCGGGATACCGAACGTTGGGCTAGCCGATGATCCGCCGGTCGTTGCCTTCGATGATTCCCTCGGCAATGGCGTAGCGGGTGAGCCCAGCAACATCATGGATGTTGAGCTTCCCCATGAGACTCTGCCGATATTTGTCCACCGTTTTGAAGCTCAGGCCCAGTTCGGCGGCGATTTGTTTGTTGGCCTGGCCCTCGGCAATTAATTGGAGCACTTCTACCTCGCGCGAACTCAGGTAACTGTTTTTCTTCTTCCCTTCTCGGTCCAACGCCTGCTGATCGGAGCCTTTGAGGCGCTTGGAAATAGAGGGACTGTAAAAGGTGTTTCCTTTGTGGACCTCGCGAATTGCCGTGGCCACAACGGCTGAAGAGGTCTGCTTGAGCAAAAATCCCGCTGCGCCCAACTCAGTCACTTGCTCGACGAAAGCGGCATGACTGTGCGCGGAGAGAATGAGCACCTTGGTGTCGGGAAAGTCTTTGCGAATTTGCCGGGTGGCTTCCAAACCATTGAGCTTCGGCATCGCGATGTCCATCAACACCACGGCGGGCCGGAGCTTTTTGACCAGGGCAACCGCCTGACGACCATCTTCCGCTTCGCCGACTATTTGCAGATCTTTTTCCAGCTCCAGCAACATGCGCAGTCCCTCGCGCACGAGCATGTGGTCATCCGCCAATAGAACAGTAATTCGTTTCACAAGTCAGTTTAGTTAGCCGCCGGAATCTTCTGGCGGCAGAGGAATGCGGACTTCGATTTCCGTGCCGACGCGGCGAA
>JAQGOW010000133.1 GCA_028293405.1 Verrucomicrobiales bacterium | reverse complement strand
TTCCAAAAGTTGGCGGAATGTTGCTACAATCAGCTACTAGCCGCTACTCGTCGCAACTTCCAGCAACTTGCTGGACGTCGGCATTTTCAAATTTTCAAAGAGCTGAACGCCGGGATGCGGTGTTCGTTGACGAGAGCCTACACGTAAGTAGCGGCATGTCAAGAAAGGCAGTAGCGAAATATTTGCATCGCAGTGTTGACAGGTTAGTAACTTCACGATTAGATGTGTGCAACATGAATGATAATGAGAATCTTGGAGAGGGCATGATTACGCCTGTGGCTGTGGTTGCCGATGAACCGGGAGTTACGGGCGCGGGTGGGTTGCGTGTTTTGGGCGAGGATGAAGGGTGTGCTAGAGCCGTGGAGCCGCAGGGTGAAGGTGTGATTAGGCCGACGGCCTGCATTTTGAAACCTCGTAAGCGCTGGGGGAAGATTGCGCGGCTGCCGTTTGAGATTCGGGAGTGGTTGAATGCGCAGATTCGCGACGGCGTGCAGTATGCGGAGATTGCCGCGGCGCTGGCGGGGAAGGGTTTTGAGGGTTGCACGAAGTACGATTTATCGACGTGGAAACGCGGCGGGCACGAGGATTGGTTGCGTGAGCAGGAACGGGTGGCGGCGTTGCAGAATGATCTTGGCCAGGTGTTTAAGGCGTTGGAGAAGTTTGGGGAAAATCACACCGACGGTGTGGAGCGCATTACGGAGTTGTTGATTGGGATGCAGCTTGCTCACGCGGTGCAGGATTTGCAGCGCGGGACGGTAAAGGAGTTGGTGGCACAGAAGCCGGAGTTGTTTTTCAGGATAGCACGGGCGGCGAGTGATCAGGCGCGCGATCGGGCGAGGCGCAAGCGGGTTGGTTTAATGGTTAAGAAATATGACGATAGCACGGCGGAGCAGAGGGCTAAGGAAGAACGGAAGAAGAATCCGGAGATGAAGCGAGGGCTCTCGCCGGAGACGCTTCGGATCATTGAAGCGGCTATGGCCAGGATGTGAGGGGGAAGGCTAAAGCATGCTAAATGGGTCGGTTCGGACTGTATTGGAAGTGGTTTTGGACTACGCCGACAAACATTTCGGCGAACCAAAGTAGTTATTAGTCGGTTTAATGCGGAGGAAGCCGCGCTTATACATGAGTAACAACATTGACGTCGGATGCGATGCATCATTAGATTCCCTCACGTTGACGTCATTGGAAACACGTCGTTAAGAATAAATGATAAACTTTTTGCGCAACCTATTTTGCTCGTCCCTCGGCAAGAAGTACATCATGTCGATCACCGGGTTCGCCCTCGTCGGCTTCGTGGTCGCTCACATGATCGGAAACCTGCAGGTGTTCCTGGGAGCAGAAGCGATCAACCGTTACGGCTACTTTTTGCAGAGCAACGTAGAATTGCTCTGGCCCGCGCGCATCGGATTGCTCGTGATCGTGTTCTTGCACATTTGGTCGGCGATTCGCCTGACTGCCGAAAATCGTGCAGCACGACCGGTTCAATATAGTGAGTGGAATCCAACGGTCGCGAGCTACGCGTCACGGACGATGATGATGAGTGGACTGATCGTCGCTGCGTTCGTCGTTTATCACATCCTGCATTTCACAGTGATGACGCAGCAGGTCAACCTGCTCAAAAACCATTCCGATTTCGCGCACGACCCGTATTTCTTTGATGCCCAGGGCCATCACGACATTTATCGGATGATGGTGGTCGGTTTCCGCCAACCGCTCGTTTCGCTCTTTTATATCATCGCGGTTGGGTTGCTTTGTTTGCACCTCAGCCACGGTATTGCGGCGATGTTCCAATCACTGGGCTGGAAGAAGCGCTCGTATGCGCGGCTGCTTGATAATGCGGCCAAGGTCGTGTCGTGGGTTCTGTTCCTTGGTTACATCTCCATCCCGGTTTCGATTTTAGTGCTCCATTACGGAGGTGACGTGCCATGAAGCTCGATGCAAAAATTCCCTCCGGTCCGCTAGCTCAAAAGTGGGACAAACATAAGTTTGATCTCAAACTCGTGAACCCCGCCAACAAGCGGAAGTTCGATGTCATTGTCGTCGGCACCGGTTTGGCCGGCGCGTCCGCGGCGGCGACGCTCGCTGAGCTCGGCTACAACGTCAAAGCGTTTTGTTATCAGGACAGCCCGCGTCGCGCGCACAGCATTGCGGCGCAAGGTGGCATCAATGCCGCGAAAAATTACCAGAACGACGGTGATTCGGTTTACCGACTTTTCTACGACACGATCAAAGGCGGCGACTTCCGCGCTCGTGAAGCGAACGTTTATCGTCTGGCGCAAGTCAGCGTTAACATCATCGACCAATGTGTCGCGCAAGGTGTTCCGTTTGCGCGCGAATACGGTGGCCTTCTCGCGAACCGTTCGTTCGGTGGTGCGCAGGTGTCGCGAACGTTCTACGCTCGCGGCCAAACCGGTCAACAGCTTTTGCTCGGTGCTTATCAGGCGCTTTGCCGCCAAATCGGCGCAGGTAAAGTGAAGATGTATCCGCGCACGGAAATGCTCGATCTGGTGCTCGTCAACGGACACGCCAAGGGCATCGTCGTTCGCGACATGGTCAGTGGTGAAATATCTTCACACGCGGCTGACGCCGTGGTTTTGGCGACGGGTGGTTACGGAAATGTTTTTTATCTTTCGACCAACGCAAAGGGTTGCAACGTCACGGCTCCGTGGCGCGCATATAAGAAAGGGGCGGCGTTTGCCAATCCTTGCTACACGCAAATTCACCCGACGTGCATTCCGGTCAGCGGAGATCATCAGTCGAAACTGACGTTGATGTCCGAATCGTTGCGGAACGACGGTCGGGTTTGGGTTCCGAAGAAAAAGGGCGACACACGTGCGTCGCATCAGATTCCGGAAGACGAACGTGATTACTTTCTGGAACGCAAATACCCAAGCTTCGGCAACCTTGCTCCGCGCGATATTTCATCACGCGCCGCGAAAGAGGCGTGCGACGACGGCAGAGGCGTTGGTCCGGGTGGACGCGGTGTTTATCTCGATTTTGCGGACGCGATCAAACGCATTGGCGAACAGGCTGTGCGCGAACGTTACGGTAATCTTTTCGAAATGTATGAAAAGATTACCGGCGACGACGCTTACCGGATGCCGATGCGTATCTATCCCGCGGTCCATTACACGATGGGTGGAACTTGGGTGGATTACAATTTGATGAGCACGATTCCGGGTTGTTTCGTGCTCGGTGAAGCAAACTTTTCGGATCACGGTGCAAACCGCCTCGGCGCCAGCGCGCTGATGCAAGGGTTGGCCGACGGTTACTTTGTGTTGCCTTATACGATCGGCGATTACTTCGCGACGGCGAAGCAGCCGAAACCGAAGGGTGATGCGCCGGAGTTCAAGGAAGCGGTGCAACAGACATCCGAGTTCACGAACAAGCTGCTTTCGATTAATGGCAAGCGGACGACGGCGTCGTTCCATAAAGAACTTGGTCACATCATGTGGGACAAGTGCGGCATGGCGCGAACTGAGAAGAGTTTGAAAGAAGCGCTGCAATTGATTCCTGCTTTGCGCGAAGAATTTTGGAAAAACCTGAAGGTGACCGGTTCAAACAATGAACTGAACCAGGATCTGGAATACGCCGGTCGGGTGGCTGACTTTTTGGAATTCGGCGAATTGCTTTGCCTAGACGCGTTGCAGCGCAACGAATCATGCGGCGGCCATTTCCGTGTTGAGTATCAAACCGAAGACGGCGAAGCCAAACGCGATGACGACAACTACGCATATGTCGCAGCGTGGGAATACGCCGGTGCGAATAAAACGCCTATTTTGAATAAAGAACCGCTGGTGTACGAAGAGGTCCACATGAGCACGCGGAGCTATAAATAATTTACGATTTACGAAGTACGATTTACGAGTGTTCTTAACAAACGACGTGTTATGACGAAACAGGAGATGAAGGTGCGCACGAAGAAATATGCTCTGCGTATCGTCAAAGCCGTCCAAGCGCTTCCAAACGGACGCGTTGGTAATGTGCTCGGGAATCAACTGCTTCGTGCGGGAACATCGGTTGCTGCAAATTATCGCGCGGTCTGCCGTGCGAAATCGGCGGCAGACTTCGTCAACAAGTTGAAGATTGTTGAAGAAGAGTGCGACGAATCGTTGTTTTGGATGGAGTTGCTTGTCGAGTCTGGCGTTATTGCACAAAGCCGTTTCACAAACTTGATGAAAGAAGGCGACGAGATACTTGCGATTGTGGTATCCGCTGCGAAAACCACGCGCGCATCTTTATGAGGTCTCGTAAATCGTAATTCGTAAATCGTAAATGAATTTAACACTGAAAGTTTGGCGGCAAAAGGACCGGAATGATGCTGGGCGCTTTGTGACTTACGAAGCGCGCGATGTCATTCCTGACATGTCGTTTCTCGAAATGCTCGATGTCGTCAACGAAGGTTTGATCGCAAAAGGTGAAGAACCGATCGCGTTTGACTCGGATTGTCGCGAAGGCATTTGCGGAACTTGTTCGATGGTGATCAATGGCCTTGCGCATGGCGGGCAGGATGGAACGACGGTTTGCCAGTTGCACATGCGCCATTTTCACGATGGCCAAACTTTGGTGATCGAGCCGTGGCGGGCGAAGGCTTTTCCGATTTTGCGCGATTTG
>JAQGOW010000128.1 GCA_028293405.1 Verrucomicrobiales bacterium | reverse complement strand
GATAAAGGTAGGTGGTCTGACCCTCGAACAGGCGACCCAGGCGATTTACAAGCCGCTCGACGCACGCTTTCTCGTCAACCCGCAGATTAGCGTCACGGTTTTGAGTTTCACAGACCGACACGTGACGGTTCTGGGACAAGTCCAGCACGCCGGCGACTATAACTTAAAGGAACACGGTTCGGTGGAGTTTCTCGAAGCCATTGGACTGGCCGGCGGATTCACGCGGCTGGCAAACACTTCTGACGTAACTGTACGCCGCGTGGTCAATGGCAAGACCACCATCATCCGGGTAAACGCCAAAAAAATCATCAACGACAGCAAAACATCGAGCTTCCCGATTTTGCCGGGGGACATCATCACCGTTCAAGAAAGGACATTTTAACTCAAATGAAAACCACTCAAAACAATTACAATAAATACACTTACCAGGATGACAACTCCCACTCTGCATGGGATGTGCGTCAGCTCCTGCTGATTCTCGCGGACCGGGCCTGGATCTTGGGATTATGCCTGGTCGCCACGATTGGGCTGGCCGCCGCCTATCTGTTCGTGACGCCGAAGAGTTATTCCTCGACAGCCGTGCTCTATGTTGAGCAGCGCGACCAAAAGGTCGTGTCCATTCAGGACGTCAGCCAGCAAAATCTGGAGTCTAGCGACATGATGAAGACGGTGGAGCAAAGTCTGACGACAGATGATATCCTGATGCGCGTCATCAAGCACAATCATCTGGCCGACAATTCCGAGTTCCTGCCGAAAAACCCTGTGGCCTATACCGACGACGAACTGTTAAAAGCGTTGAACCAGCGGCTCAAGGTGAAAGTCCGGCGCGGCACGCGCTTGATTGATATCACGGCGAAAAGCAATGGCGCTCAACTTTCGCAGCTGATTGTCCAATCGCTGATTAACGAGTATCAGGAACAAAACCTGAAACAGCGCACGGCCATCGCGAATTCGGCCAATAGTTTCCTGTTTCAGGAAGTTGATAAGTTGAAGGTCAAACTTGAAAAGTCAGAGAGCGACCTCGCCGCCTACCGTGAGCACAACAACGCCGTGTCGCTTGAAGAGAAGCAGAACATCGTGGTGGATACGCTCAAGGATTTGAACGTGAAGCTCGGTGAAGCGCGCAGCCAGCGGATGAAGTTGGAATCGGACGTGGCCGCTTGCCGCAAGGCTTCCTCAAATGCCGAGCAGTTGAGCCTCATCTCCATCGTCGCCACTGCCCCAGCCGTTCTCGACGCGCAGAACCGCGTCGCAAGCGAGGAGCAGATCATCGCCGGTCTGGCGCAACGCTACCGGCCTGAACATCCGAAGTATATCGATGCCCAGGCTCAACTGGTCCAATTAAAAGGCGCTCTCAACAGTGTCATCCTCAAAAGCAGCGCGCAGATCAGTGCGGCCTACGAGTCGGCTTTGGCCAATGAACAGAAAATCGGGCAGGCGCTCAAAGACCAGGAGCAGCAAGCCATGCAGCTCGAAAAGATCGCCATCCCTTACAACGTTCTGGCGCGGACTGTCAAAGGCGACCGTGATCTCTATCAATCCATGGTGACACGATTGAAGGAAACCGATGTCACTCGTTCCCTGGATTTGATGCAGGTACGGGTGATAGCCGCCCCGCGCGTTTCCACCGAGCCGGTTGGTCCGAAGGTAGCCATCATAGCGGCGCTTAGTATTTTTCTTGGTGTCGTTGGCGGAATCGGACTGTGTGTTTTTGTGAGTTCGATGGATGCATCCATGCACAGCGTGGATGAAGCAGAAGATGCGCTTCAACTTCAGGTGCTCGCCTCGATCCCGCAATCGCGTGCAAAGAAAAAGGAAGCCAGTCTGCCTTTGTTGACACAGCCGTACTCGGCCGCGACTGAGGCTTTCCGTTCCTTGCGCACAGCTTTGGAATTGAAAGAAGTCACGGATCATCAGGTCATACTCTTCACCAGTTCCTCGGCGGGGGAGGGGAAGACATTTTGCTCTGTGAATTGCGCGGTTGCGCTGGCCCACCAGGGCTACAAGACGTTGATAGTTGACACTGATTTGCGTCATCCCAGCGTGGGCAAAACCCTCGGACTTGCGCCTGGTCAACCGGGATTGGCCGACTGCCTCACCGGTGCGACGAAGGCCGGGCAAGTCATCATGGATACGAAAATTCCCGGACTTTTCGCCATGACGGCCGGCACGCCTGCTACCGATTTTTCGGAACTCATGTCTGCGGCGCGCCTGACCAGCCTGCTAAGTGATGCGACGTTCGCGGGCTTCGAGCGGATCATCTTTGACACCGCTCCGGTGAATGCGGTCAGCGATGCGTTGCATCTCGTGAAGCACGCGACGGCGATTTGCCTCGTGGTGCGGGCGGGCCGCACGCCGGTTAAAGCCGCGCAGCGCGCCCACGCCGCGCTCGTCGGCGCGCGGGCCAAGGACATTGGCATCGTCCTCAACCGCGTCGCGCCAGCGCGTTACAATCCTTACGGATATGAATTTCGTTCGGAAATGATTCCCTCCACGAGTGGCCGGTTGGTCGCGCCAACGTTATGAGCCGAAAATTGAATGCACAGGTTCGGGGTTCAGATCTTGATGATGGCATTACGCACGGCGTAGCGGACCAGGTCGGCGAATGACTTCAACTGGAGTTTGCTCATGATGCCCGCGCGCATATTTTCCACCGTGCGCACGCTGACATGCTGCTTGCGGGCAACGGTCGCGTTGCTGCCCCCGTTAGCGAGGAGCCGCACCACTAGAACCTCGCTCGGAGAAAGTCGTTCGTCGCTGGCCGCGCCGTCTGGCGCCGGGTTTTTCTGCGGGCTGATAAAGCGCGCAAACATGACCGCCGAAGCCTTGTCGGTAAAAAAGGGTTTGTGCTGGGCGAGGCTCGCAAGCGCATCCATCAAAAATTTTCCCGCCTCGGTCTTCATGATGTAGCTCTTGGCTCCGCTCGCAAACACGTCTCGAATCAGTTCATCCGATTCAGCGCTGCCGGTGAAAATCAGAATTTCGCAGTCCGGCAACTGGCGCTTAATCCGGAGCGTGACTTCGAGGCCATTCAAGCCCGGCATGTCCAGATCCACCACGACGATGTCGGGGTTCAGGCGCCGCGCCTCCGCGACGGCCTGGAGGCCGGTGGCGGCCTCGCCGCAAACCTTGAATCCCGCGGTGCGTTCAATCAAGGTGCGCAAGCCTTGGCGCACGAGTTCATGATCGTCGGCCAGCAGCACTTTCAATTTTTTACTGGGGCTGAGACTCACCTTGGTTTTTACCACGGTGAATTGTCGCACGGGAAGAATGCATTCCCTAACGAAATCGAGGGGGGACTGTGACTGCCAACGTTACTTTCCACGGCATGGTACCGTCGTGCGCGAATCTCAGATGGTTTAACCCTGACGATGTGTCTCAATAGTTGCCGGCATTGGCGTTTGGCAGTTCAAGCCAAAATCGACTGCCTTTGTCGAGTGCGGATTCGACGCCGACGCTGCCGCCCATGCGTTCAGCGGCGCGCTTGATGATGGCGAGGCCAACTCCCGTGCCCGGAAATGCCTCGGTGGTGTGGAGGCGTTGAAAGATACCGAAGATTTGCTCTTGGTGTTTCGGGTCGATGCCGATGCCGTTGTCTTCCAGCCAAAGACGGATGGTCGGGCGAATCTGTTCGGGTGCGCTGTCACTGGCTTCTACCGGCCCGCACGGAGTGACGGGCCCTACTTCTTCCGCCCAAATTCGCAGGTGCGGTTTGACTCCGGGCGCAACAAATTTGAGTGCGTTCAGAGTAAGGTTGGACAAAATCTGTTGCAGGAGTGTTTCGTTGCCGCAAACGTTCGGCAACGGTTCTAGCAATTGAATCTCGGCGTGGGCGGTTTGGATTTCGACGGCGTTTTCGGCGAGGACTTTTGTGATCTCGGTTTTCAAATCAAGCGCGTGCACCGGGAATTCCAGATGGGAAAGTTCGCCGTAATCCAGCAAATCATTGACGAGTTGATCCATTCGCGTCGCGGCTTTGTTGATTCGTACCGCATAAGTTTTTCCGGTTTCATTTAACGGCACATCTTCCAGCAAAGCCGTTGCGAATGATTTCATGGCGCGAATGGGGGCGCGGAGGTCATGGGCCATCGTGTAGTTCAGGCTCTCTAGGGATTTGATGGACTCGCTTAATTTTGCGGTGCGATCAACAACTTGCGTTTCCAACTTTTGCGCGTGGTGATCCAGTTCCTGTCGGCTTTTGCGCAACGCCTCCTCGTGCCATTTACGTTCGGTGATGTCGTTGAAGATCACGGCCACTTTACGATCGGCCGCATTGCCGACTCGGAACGCATGCACATCAAACCAACGGTTCAATGCCGGCGATTCCTTGATGAAGCGCACGGGTTCGCCGGTTTGGATAACGGTGTGATAATTTTCGATACAGTCCGGTTCGTGATCCGGGGCGTTCTGGCGCGCGCGAGCGCCTGCGGCATTGGAGATTCCGGTTTGCTTCTCAAAAGAAGGGTTCGCTTCCAGACAAAGATCATCGACCGGCTTGTCGTTTTTGTCGTAAATCAGTTGAAGGACGCAGAAGCCTTCATCCATCGAGGTAAACAAATTGCGATAACGTTCTTCGGAGTCGCGCAAGGCATTTTCCGCCTTCTTATGTTCGGTGATGTCGCGGGCGATTTTCGACGCGCCGATAACTTTGCCCAACCTATTTCTAATTGGCGATAGCGTCAGCGAAATATCCAGCAACGTCCCGTCCTTGTGACGGCGCACGGTTTCGTAATGTTCAATGGATTCTCCCCGGCGGATGCGTTCCAGCAGGGCAGGCTCTTCATTGACCCGATCCTGCGGAATCAGCATCGTGACGGATTTGCCGACCGCTTCCTCGGCCGTGTAACCAAAGAGATGTTCCGCCCCGCGGTTCCAACTGGCAATCGTGCCGTTGAGGTCTTTGCTGAGGATGGCGTCTTCCGAAGATTCGACGATGGCAACCAGTCTGGCTTGCGCTTCCTCGGCCTGCTTGTGTTCCTCGATTTCGTCGTGCAAACGCCGGATGAGAGTTTCGGCCAGGTCGCGCGAAGCCTCAGCCTTGTCGAGTTGAACGACGCCTTGGATAACTTCCGTTTTGCTTTTTTCCAGCGTTTCCTGAAATGCCACGGCCTGATAGGCCGATGACGCAAATTGCGCCAGACTTTCAAGCTGCCGCAAATCTTCCGAGTCGAACTTGCGCTGCTCGCTGTGAGCGATCGCCCAAATCGTGCCGACGGCTTTTCCCTCCACGTAAAAAGGTACCAGTAGCCCCTCTTCAGCCGGAGGCGTTGCCTCGATCAGATAGGGATAGCGTCGTTCCCAGTGTTTGAACAACAGCGGGGCATTGCAGTCTAGGACATCGCCGCACGGGCCGAAGTCGCGAGGCGTGCCGCCGCCGATATGCGGTTGCCAGCCGCCCGCAATGGCAGGCCAGTAAAATCTCTTTTCATCTTTGGTCAGCAAACTCAGGCCAGCGGAGTCGGCTTTGAAAACTTTCAGGATCGTGTCGGCCAGCGTTTGAAGAATCGTGCGCGGGGAGTTGGCCAACGCCTGCACCAGCGACTTCAGCGCATTGTTTTCCGACTCGTAATCCGGTTGCCGCGAGGGCCGCTTATTTAATTCCTCGGTGCAAAGGATCGATTGCAATGGCACGAGACCAGCATCGGGAAGCGCGGTGACAGCTTCAGAAGGAAGCACCGGAGGAGTTATATCCGGACCGGCAGCCAAGGGGATAGGACCGTTGGCGACAAATGTTTTGGTCATTAGGTTGTTGGGATCCTGTGTGGACGAAACCTTCCGCCAGATAGGAAGCCGAACAGTAGCCCCATATTGCCGGATAGCAAACGAAGCAATGTCCCTAATTCATGTTAGGCAATAGCCCATTGCCAAAACGAGAAACGGCACTACTAGTTAACCCAGGTAAAATGGAACCGAAGGAAACAGTGTTGTTAGTCGAAGATGAGGCCGATGACGTTTTCATGATGCGGCGCGCCGTGCAAAGAATGAACGACCCGATTTCCCTGCAAGTGGCCAAAGACGGCGAACAAGCCGTCGAATATCTCTCCGGACAAAATCAATATGCCGACCGCGCGCTCTTCCCGCTGCCGTCGCTCATCCTGTTGGACATTAAAATGCCGCGTAAAAACGGTTTAGAAGTCATGGAATGGTTGCACTCCGATGTAACACTAAAAGGCATTGCGGTCGTGATGGTTTCTTCCTCCAAAGTCAAAAGCGACGTGGAAAGATGCCGTGTTTTGGGCGTGCGTGCTTATTTAGTGAAGCCAGTTTCCTTCGACGAACTCAAACATCTCTTAACCGCACGCGAAGAATTTCTTTCCTTACCAAGGTAGTCCGCGTCGCTCCGCGCGCGCCGTCCATTGGACCTCTGACCCTTCCTGTAGGCCGCGTGCCCCCACGCGGCTGTTGGACTTGAACCGTTGATGCGTGTGCAGATCGCGTCGCTCCGGTATCCGGTGCAGGTTCAGAACATAGGTAACACAGGAGGTTCAGAACATGGGTAACACTTTACAGGCGGAGGCAGCGTTTGAGAGAAGTTGTCGATGCCGTGGAAAGAGACCCAGAAGATGGATCAACGAATCGAGTTTGTGCTGCAGTCGATGAACTGTGTGAACTTTCGTGAGCTGTGTAGTGATCATGGGATCAGCGCCAAAACTGGATACAAGTGGCGCGAGCGTTTTATTGAACAGGGGCTGGCTGGCATGAACGAGCTGAGCCGGCGTCCTTGGGGCCACGCTGACCAGCTCAGCGAACAAGTTGCTTGCGAGATTGTGCGTTTGAAGGTGGCCCACCCGCACTGGGGGCCGCGCAAGATTGCGGCGCTTTACCAACGCAAGCACGGGGCGGCGAGCGCTCCGAGCGAGAGCAGTTTCAAACGCGTCCTGGAACGTGCTGGGCTGACGGTGCCGCGGCGGACACGGCGCAGCGCTGAAGCTGGGCGATTAACCAGCGGCGTTAAGGCGCAACAGCCCAACGATGTCTGGACAGTGGACTTCAAGGGCTGGTGGAAAGACCGCGATGGCTTGCGTGTCGAACCCTTGACGGTCCGTGACGAACACAGCCGCATGCTCCTGGACATGCGCATATTAGCCGACAGTCGCACGGAGTCCGTTCGGGCCTGTTTTGAACGATTATTTGAGCGATACGGCCTGCCGTCGGCCATTCGCAGCGACAACGGAAGTCCATTTGCCAGCAGCCGGGCATTGCTCGGGCTAAGCAAGCTCTCGGTTTGGTGGTTGGCCTTGGGCATTGATCTGGAGCGCAATCGTCCCGGTTGTCCGCAGGACAACGGAGGCCATGAGCGGATGCATCGAGACATACGTCAGGAACTGCAAGCCGGCCGGGTTGGCAAAGACCAGGACGCTTTTGATCTGTGGCGTGAAGAATACAACAAGGAACGGCCGCATGAAGCATTGGGGCTCAAGACGCCCGAACAAATATATCAGC
>JAQGOW010000095.1 GCA_028293405.1 Verrucomicrobiales bacterium | reverse complement strand
CTCAACGGGCCCGCCGTCCAGAACAAAGGCATGGCCTTGTTCCCCCGCAAGATTGATGGCCATTACGCGATGATCTCGCGTCAGGACGACGAGAACATTCTCATCATGTTCTCTGACAACATCCACTTTTGGGCTAACCCGGAAGTTTTACTTTCGCCGGTGCAACCGTGGGAATTGGTGAAGCTGGGGAATTGCGGGTCGCCCATCGAAACAGAGGCGGGCTGGCTGGTGCTCAGTCACGGCGTGGGAGCGATGCGCAAATACTGTATCGGCGCGTTCCTGCTCGACTTAAACGATCCCACCCGCGTGATCGGCCGCTTGCGCGAACCGCTGCTCGCCCCGAACGAAGCCGAGCGCGAAGGCTACGTGCCGAATGTGGTTTACACCTGCGGAGCGTTGTTGCACGGTCGGGAATTGATCATTCCCTACGCGATGAGCGATTCGGCGACCAGCTTTGCCAGCGTGCCGCTGGACAAGCTACTGGCCGCAATGGAATGAAGCCGTCCCACGGGGGACGGCTTCGTGAGTGCCAAAAAGTTAGTTAATGGATGATGATCTCGGGCGCGCGCACAACTATGGCCGGACGAGGCGGGGCCACAACTATCACCGGGCGTGGACGCTCCACGATCACTTCAGTGCGAGTCTCGTATCTGGCATGTCCGTAGGCATGGCCGTGACCGTGTCCTTCGGCGACAAGACATCCGGTGAAAGGTAAAAGGGCGGCGGCGGCACAAACTGTTAACAAGGTCTTCTTCATATGGTTCATTTGCTTTCTGTCCATAGAGTAAAGATACGGCAGCGGACCCTCAATGGGGTGTTACCCTTACGTCGCAAACGCTCAACGCAATTTGCGAAACTCTTCTTCGGTCGTGCCCAATTGCTTGAGTATTTTATGTGGTCGTGGCACGGCCATCGGGATGAATCCAGCGGGCATGACTGCCCTTCTGCCGCGCGAGTTTGAAGCCAAGTTGCCCGGCGGCCCGCATCAATTCCTTCGCTTTAGCGGGCATGCTCGACGGTGAGTTGCACGTCGTCGGGAAGGGGTTGTTTCTTTTCGGCAAACTCGTCGACGATCATGTCGAACACGTCGTGAAGTGCGTGTTGAGCTTCCTCGGGCGATTGCCCCACAGCGTGGCATCCTTCAATGGCGGGAACGTAGGCAACGTAAGTTCCGTTGTCATCACGCCGACAAACGACTTGATAATCGAAGAGCGTCTTCACGGGGAAAGCTTATACGACACGGCCGCTCAATCAAAGTCAGATTATTGGAGGGCGACAGGTCGATCGGGTTGCGAGGGCGATTCTTTCAAACCGCCGAGCGCTTCCATGATGGTCTTTTGCACGATGGGGTTGAACAGATTTCCGAGATGGCCGCCTTCGGTGAAGATGGTCAGTTGTTCGGGAGCGAACGTGGCGTGGAACCAGTCGAGGTCTTTTTCGGTGAGGAGAAAATCGTTGTGATTGACGATGATTCGGACATTCGGATTGGCAGCCAACTCGCGCTCGTAGGTGCGCAAGTTGCCGGCTTTTTCCAATGCGTCAGCCGAGCCAACTCCTCTGCTTTGGTAATACGGGCTGGCGAACTTCTCGAAATAATCTTTGTAGGAATATTGGAGAATCTCTTGATAGGCCGGGTCGCGTCGGAAGTTTCTGAGCGGCTCATGCAAAATGTGCTGATTGTTGCGGCGCTGGCTGCTGTAGATGACATCGCGCAAAATGAGGCGGAAGGTCAGACCGATGAGAAACTTGGATTCGATTTCGCTGAACGGCAGCGTAATTTGCGGCGTGAGCGTGCTCTTGCTTAGCGCGGCCACTTTCAAAAACGTGTTCTCGATATTATCCGTGCGTTCGACTGCAGGCCATCTCAACGGCGCGCGGTAAAACTCGTCCAGCTTGCCGATGCCCTGCAACATGCGCACCGGCGTGTTGATGGCCACGTAGCGATCGAAGTGCATGAGGGTATTGGTCTGTTCCGTCGCTGCGACAAACAACGAATGAAGCGCGCCCATGGAATAGCCCATCAGCGCCTTGTCACCCAAACGATTCGGATACTGCTTGCGCAACTTTTCGTCGATGACCGTCAGTGCGACGTGCAAGTCATGGCCGTCTACCGGCAGATAACCAGGCAGGGCAGCGGTGGAAGCGTGTTCCATAAATTCCGAATTGAACGCGCTGCTGACGCAAACGACGGAAAATCCGTTGCTGTGCACCAATTCAGCCAGCGCGAGCGACGTCTGCGCCATGCGATGCGAGCCGATTCCGGGAACCAGGTAAACGACCGGCGCGGGTTTCGGTTGCAGCCAATAAGTGTATTTCAATTTGCGGCCGGTTGTCGGAATCGTGACCGAACGCGTCTTGCCGATGTGCGGAAAGTTCGGATCTTTGTAGGTGAAGAAAACTGACTCGAGCGTTTCGAGCGAGGCCTCGTCCTGTTTGCCTTTCACCTGGAAATCGGCCACGCGATTTTTGCGCGCGAATGTCCAAGCGTATTGGATCTCCGAATACGGGTCCATTTCCGCGCGGCTGAAGCGCACGAATTCGCCGACGCTATCGCTCAGGTCATTATACATCACCGCATATGTGAAATAACTGTACACGCCCATGTAGGTGAGCGGGTTGTTGATATCGAAGTTATAGGGCGAAACGTAAACCAACGGGTTGGCCGCAGTGTCGGCGGCGAAGCCAAGAGTGTCGCGTTCATTGCTCGGCCCAAGGAACGGCAGCATCAGATAACACTTGGGATCCCAACCCCATTGCCCGAAGGTCTGGCCGAAATCCGCTTCTGACTTGGGAATGCCGCGCTTGCTGGCGATGTCGAAGAAACCGGCCACGCCAAAAGTCGTGTTGCAAAAAAACCGACGCGACTCCGCCCCTGCGCCCGCCCATTTTCCCTGGAGCAGGTTGTTAATCAAGCGACCGGGGTAAGTGAGGTTCTTGCCAAAATTTCCAATGCTAGTGCGGACCGGCTTGACCACAACGAAGCGATACACCCTGCTCGTGGGTCGGACGAGGCCAGTCATGAAGGCCTTGTTGAAACCCCACATCGTGCGATTGAACGGTTCGAGTGGATCGGGAACCGATTTGGGAAGGGTGAACGTCTCGGCTGGCGCGTTCGTCGCGGCCTGCTGCGGATCTTGTGCGCGCGCGAACAATGGGGCGCTCAACGCGAGCAACATCATCGCGACGTTTCGAATTTTGCGAATCGATTGCATTTTAATTCGTGACACTTTCTGGCAACGGCGCCGAAGCGGCCACGCGTTGAGTTGGTAAAAGATTTTTCAAATAATCGGCTATGCCGACACGGCTTACTTCGCAGCCAGCTGCTTCGATGGAAGACAGCACGCGATCTTCATCCATGACGATGCGGTCGCGTTTGTAAATTGGATAATCCGCGCGCACAGCGTCAGGTGTCAAATTAATCGTGGCGAGATTTGCGCCGGCGTTGAATGCGCGGACATAGCCATCGTTGGAAACGAGGCTCATGGCACTGACGGCAGGGATGATCCATTGCGGTGAGGCTAACCGCATCTCGGCGACGCAATCGAGCGTCCGATTGATATCGCCGCAAGGCGCGCCGACAAAAGGCGTGTCCACACCGGCGACAAAAGGACTGACACTGCAACCGGCCAGCGGCAGTTGAGAAAGTAATTCTAACGTCTGATCAATGTGCGACGGTCGTTGGCCGGGTAGGCCGACGATAAAACCCGACGATACTTTCCAGCCCGAGTTGGCGAGGTAACGGATCGCGTTGACACGTTTGTCCAAAGTGCCAGGAGCGCCGATGGATTGAAAATGCTCGGCATTACCGGTTTCAATTTTTATGACGTAATAGTCACCGCCCGCCTCGCGAAGTTGATCGTATTCGAATGGAGACAATGTGCCGAGGCACAGCGTTATGCCGAGGTTCGTGCGCTTGCGCAGTTCGCGAACGAGCGGGAGAACTACTTCGCGCACGGCCACTGGATCTTCGCCGGCCTGGATGTCGATGTCGGTAATGGCAGCGGGACGGCGATGGATGATTAAGTCGGCGAGTTCGTCGGCCTTCAGGCGATACCGGTCGAGCAAGCGATTGTCACGGCGCATCGCGCAGTAATGGCAGTTCTGCCGGCAGAAGCTGGAGACTTCGACAACACCGCGCACAAAAACGTTGCGCCCGAACACCTCGTCGCGCGCCGCTCGTGCCTGTTCGTGCAGTATGGGTGTCACTTGGGACTACGCGGGAAAACCACAAACGGTTGGCGTTGAAACTCCACCCACCCCGCACTGATCGCAAGCAACACGAAACCTGGCGCCTTCCGCTTTCCCTTGGCCTCGTAGGTGGCTTTGACGAAGTCGCCAAATGTCAGTCTTCTTTTCCGTGGTTGTGCAATCACCTGTCAATAGTAGGACAGCGGCGCGCCCGCCATCTATGGGGTGTTTTCCCCCCTGTGAGCGCAGACAAACACACACCGCAAATAGCACCAGTGCGTTCTCCCTGACGCATGAGTTTCCAAAACAGCCTGGAAGGCTTAGGCGCTTTCCAACTCGATCCAAAAGCGGCTGCCTTTGCCTAATTCTGATTCCACTCCCACGTGTCCACCCATCTGTTCAACTGCTTTTTTGACCATGCTCAATCCAATGCCCGTGCCTTCGTACTCTGCATTCGTGTGCAAGCGAGAGAACAGACCAAAAATTTTTATCTGATCTTTTGGCAAGATGCCGATACCATTGTCCTCGAACCAAAGACGAAAGCGGCCGTTAGTCGGTTCAGTCCAAACCTTCACGCTCGGAACGCGGCCTGGGGGGATAAATTTGATGGCGTTGCCGAGGAGATTGGAAATGCACTGGCCCAGAGGAACCTCGTAGCCCCGAACCCGCGCGGATGACGGGACGATCTCAATGAGGGCGTTGCCCGGGTTAGGATAATTATCGACTACTCCTTGAACCATTTCGTTGAGATCGAACGTGGCGGTCTCATGCTCGTCGCTCGACAATTTGCTATAAGCGAGCACGTCGTTAATCAATCGATCAAGGTGCTTGGCTGACGATCGGATGCGTTCCACATACGATTTGGGCTCAGGTTCGAGTTTGTCACCGTAATCTTCGATCAGCAGATTGGCATAGCCTTGCATGGCGCGAAGCGGCGCGCGCATATCATGGGAAATACTGTAGGAGAACGCTTCCAGTTGGCTGTTTTTCTCCTCTAACTCGGCGGAAGTTTTTCGGAGCGCCGTTTCGCTCTGCTTTCGTTCTGTCAGGTCGGTAACGATCACGGAAAAGCCGACGACGCCACTGGTGCTGAGCGAACGCAGCGAAAGTTGCACTGGACAGAAGGATCCGTCGGCGACGCGGAGACTTATCTCGTGCGGAGGATAGAGCGGTTCCGCAGCCGTTAAGCAGGTATCCAGTTCGGGATATTTATCCAGCGGGAAGAACTCTTTCCACGAGGATCCGATTACTTTTTCAAGCGGCGTCTGGCACAAAGCCGCGAAGCGCGTATTCGCGTAAAAAATCGTGCCATCAGGAATGAGCATGAGCGCGCCCTGGTTCATTTCCTCGACCAGGATGCGGTAAGGCATTTCGGCCCCTTGCAATGTAAACACCTGCTCTCCGTTTGTACCGGAAACGACCAACCCGTCCACCGCGCCACTCTGAATGGCGGCCAAGACTTCGTTGGCCTCCTCCAGTTGCGCGGTCAGTTCGGTGATCCGCGCCTGTTGATCATCTGCCGTTTCCATTTTTGTCATCGGAATTGTTTATCGGGCGCAAATCCAACCCGAGCAGAATCCGATTACTATCGGTCATGTCGCCGATAAATCTGCGCAGTGGCAAGGGCAATTGCTTTATCAGTGTGGGAGCAGCAATGATTTGCTCTCCTTTGGCTAAAACGGGCTGCTGATAAATATCTACCACCTCCAAAGTGTAGTTACCTTTCAGATGCGTTTCACAAATCCGTTTGATATTCGTGATGGCTCGAACAGATCTTGGGGTCGTGCCCGTCACGTAGAGGCGCAGACAGTATTTGCCGTCAACGGCCTCGTTCAGCGCAGTTAAAAAATTCTTGGACTGATCCTTAACGGTTTTAACTTTCATGAGATTGCTTTTCCATTTCACGCAAATCCAGGCCAACCAGCACACGTTGGGTGTCCGAAAGGTCGCCCAGTATTTTGCGTATAGGCGAAGGCAGTTTGCGCACTAAGGTTGGCACCGCCAGGATCTGGTCGCCTTTAGCCAGCGTCGGATTGGTCACGAGGTCAACGACCTCGATCGTGTATTTTCCGGTAATATATTCCGCGCAAATCTTTTTGAGATTAGCAAACGCCGTGACCGATTTTGACGTCTGCCCCGCGACATAGAGCCTCAACTCCCACCGTTGCTCGCTGGGCGGGGCCAAATTGCTTTTTTTTACCTTTGTTGGCGTGCTCATTTGCGTACCGCCTCCACTCGATTGTGTCCGTTCGTCGCCTTGATTTTGGGTTCGACGTCCGCCTGTCGGTTGGCGGCGAGGTTGACGCGACTTTTCGCATTGACCTGGTCAAGCAGAGTTTCGTCTGTGATCTCTTGGTTAAACTCGTCGATTTTCGCTTCCAGTCCAGCATTCAATACGGCGACCTGCGCGGCGATAACCCCGCGTTCGCGAGCAATTTCGCGTTCGCGACGTTCCATCAGCGCCTTACGACGATCGATGTCCGCTTTCTCGCGTCCCGCTTGTTCGATGCGGGCGGAACCAGTCAGGACGCTTTCGGGACCGGCGTAAACATCCACCAGGCCGATGCCGTGATTGGAGAGAATGACCTCGCGAATCTGGTTGGAATGTTCCATCCCGCGCGCTTTGAGAATATAAAGTCCGCGGTTGCGTTCCCCGGCGCTCTCGATATTGCGCAGCAATACCCACACGTCCATCAAGGAGGCGATGCCGACTTCCGATGGGCTGCTGATGCTGGTGTCGCCACTGGTCAAGCTCGGAAAAACAGCGGTGACCTGTTCCGTTTTGAAGAAATCAATCAGCCGGGTGAGCATGGAGCGCACTTCGATCTCTGTCCCAACGCTGATTAGGTTAGTGACCGGATCCATCACGACGACGCTCGGTTTGAATTTTTTCACCGCGTCATAAATGTTCAATAAATGCATTTCCAATCCGCACAGAGACGGGCGGGAAGCATGGAATTGCAGCAATCCTTTTTTAACCCACGGTTCCAGATCCAGACTGATGGATTTCATGTTGCGCAGGATCTGGTTTTGCGATTCTTCGAACGCAAAATAGAGCGCACGCTCCCCGCGTCGGGCTGCCGCGTCGACGAACGCCGCCGCGATGCTGGATTTGCCCGTCCCGGCCGTGCCGGAGACAAGAATGCTGCTGCCGCGGAAAAATCCTTTGCCGCCCAACATCGTATCGAGCCGCTCCACGCCGCTGGAAATGCGTTCGCTCGAAGCCGGATGATCCAAACCCATCGACGTGACCGGTAGGACCGAAAAGCCGTCTTTACTAATGAGGAATGGATACTCGTTGGTGCCGTGAACCGACCCGCGATATTTGACGACGCGCAGGCGGCGAGTGGAAAGTTGTTCGTTGACGCGATGGTCGAGCAGAATGACGCAGTCCGCCACGTATTCTTCCAAGCCATGGCGCGTGAGCAATCCGTCGCCGCGTTCGGCGGTAATAATGGCGCTCATGCCCTTGTCCTTCAACCAACGGAAAAGCCGGCGCAGTTCGGAGCGGAGAATGGAATGGTTGGGCAGTCCGGCGAACAAGCCTTCGATGGTGTCGAGCACGACGCGTTTGGCGCCAATGGATTCGATGGCGTAATTCAAACGAATGAACAGCCCTTCCAAATCGTATTCGCCAGTTTCCTCAATCTCGCTGCGTTCGATGCGAACGTGGTCGAGCACGATTTTTTTCTTGGCCGACAACGCGTCGAGGTCAAAGCCGAGCGAAGCGACGTTGCGGGTCAACTCTTCCTCGTTTTCCTCGAAAGACATAAAGACGCCCGGCTCATTGTGGTCAGTGGCGCCACGCACCAAAAACTCCATCGCCATAAGCGTCTTGCCGCAACCGGCATTGCCGCAGACCAGGGTCGGGCGGCCTTTGGGCAAACCGCCGCCCGTGATTTCATCCAGGCCGGAAATGCCGCTGGAGATTTTTTCTAGTGGGCGCAGTTTCTGAGCTTTGATCGGTTTAGTCTTCATGTTTGCTATAGGTTGCAGACAGTCGACCCACAACAGAGTTTCTCCTAACGATATCCTTCTAACGCCGTACCCCAAAAGTTATGGGGGAAAGCCTGAGTCTCCTGAATCTTTGTCGGCTGGCGACAGTGTTCCCACCGTCTGTCCTCAGTTGCGAGGGAAGAAGCAATATACTTTTGCACCGACGACACGGATGGTGGAAGACCGCTTGCTCACGCGCGCAGCTCTCTTGCAAGGGCTTTTCCTAGTGTCGCAAGGAACGGCCTAGTTGTGACGTATCTACGCAGGGGGTATGAATGAGTCATGAAACAATTTCGTTCAGCTCCTGCAAGCGCATCGGACGCGGCGAAAGTTTGCAGCCCCGAAACCCAACGCAAGTTAAGTCAGATCAAGATCCACTTCCGCAAACAAACGCGGTTCGAAATGTTGCGGGTTGTTGCCCTGAGCGAACCAGTCGGCCCGGCCAAATACCGGCTCGACTGAAATCTGGCGGGTGGTGATGGGATGAGAGGCTGACCAGTTAGACGCCCAGAGGTCAGGCCGCTTTTCCCTCGCCGCCCGTCATTTCTACCAGTCCGACGCAAACGGCAAATCGCACCAGGCCGGCAACGTCGTGAATCTTCAGGGAGTCCATCAACTTCATCCGATGATATTCCACAGTCTTGGGGCTCAGTTCGAGAGCGGCGGCGATGCTTTTGGTGTTTTCTCCCTGGGCGATGAGTTTCAAAATTTCCCGTTGCCGCTCAGTCAAGCTATCCAACTCGCCCTTGTTCGAAACTTTCGGCGCGTGTGATGCAGTTGTCTGGACTACCGCAAAATCTTTTTCTATCACCCGTTGCAACGCCGTTTCTGCGGCTTCGGTCCGACTCTCGGCTTTTTCGGCGCGGGTTTCGGCGGCCTCGGTGCGTGTTTCTGCTT
>JAQGOW010000062.1 GCA_028293405.1 Verrucomicrobiales bacterium | reverse complement strand
CCGTACGGGCAGGCTCAAAGCCGAGGAACCAAAACAGAAACAAGTGTAACCCTAAACAACAAATGTGTTACCTATGTATTGAACCAAAAGTGTTACCGATGTTCTGACTGCTCCGATTCAACCAATCCCTCAACTCTCAACCCTCAACCCTCAACTTCCTCCAACAAGGACATCATTCAGGTTCCCATACCACCACGACCGCGCCCGCGAAATCCAGCGGAGGAACACCCCGTTGCGCGCTTGCTGAATGACCTCTTCGGCGTGAAGTAATTTTATGAGAAGTGACGCCGTAACTGAATTGGAAGATTTTTTGGAAATGCCGCCATTGCATCATTCCCGAAAGTTCTTGTTCGGGTTTGGCAATTTTCGCCGATCTCGCCGAGACTTCGCTCTTTTAACGTATTTCGGTAGGAACCACGAAAATCCAATCCTTCACCAGACATTCAGGCTTGCAGTCAAACAAATTACGCAGTGTAATTCACTCGCACAGCGAGTTGATTATTGGTGCCCCGATCGCTCTTGGACAAATAACCATTCTATGAACTTACGAATTCTGGCTCGAATTTCGACCCTCGTCGTTTCTTGTTTTGTTTCAACGATGGTCAGCGCGCAGACGCCTGCCGCGCTATCGTGCGTCGATGATTTTGAGAACGGTCTTAATGCGTCGCAATGGACGACAATCAGCGACGGTTCGGTTCAGATCCATCCTTCTTGGACGGATTCGTACTCGGGGAACGCAGCGCTAACTTACCTTTTTACTCACGAGAGCGTCGCAACGACTCGGCCCATCAACACGCTCGGCGGCGCCAGGATCAGCTTTGCCATCGATATTCGTCAGGTTGTAGCTGGACCCAGGGTAGTATTCGAATATTCAGCAGACAATGGACAGTCGTGGACGACGATCACATCGTTTGATTACAACGGTACTTGGGTAAATCCATGGACAAATGTTGATATGGACGCTCCTGCCGGAGCGCGATCAGCCGCAACCTTGTTTCGTTGGCGACAAGCTGATTCCGCTGGGCAGCAGGCCGGAGCTTGGTCCTTAGACCGCGTGCGCATCACAACCTCGGCAAATTCTGGCCCCTCTATCGTATTGGCGCCTCATGATCGGGTCACATATCCCGGTTCGATCGTCACTCTGCAGTCCTTTGCCGTTGGTTCCGGTCTGCTCAGTTATCAATGGCGTAAAGATGGCGTGCCGATTTCCGGCGCTTCGGATCCGAATTTGATTATCTATAACGCGCAGACAAATCAGGCGGGCGCTTACAGCGTCGTTGTGTCGAATCAATTTTGGGCAATAACAAGTTCCGTCGCGCAGGTGAGTTTCACGACTTTTGGTTTTCGTCCGCGCGTGTTGGCGGGTCCAGGATCCGATTACGGGCAGGACCTTTTCGTAGGGCAACCCTCTGTCGCCGACAGCGGGGCCTTTGCGCAGGTTAATCAAGTCAGTGGTTTGCCATCGGCCGAAGAGTTGGCGACCTACGATGTCGTGGTTGTAACAGAGCTAGGTGATAACTGGTGGGATTCGCCTTTCGGAGATCTCTTGGCGGATTACGTGGATGATGGCGGTGGCGTGGTCGAATCGTTGTATGCTTATTCTGCCGCTTACGGTCCCCTGCTCGACTTCGGAAGGCTCAGCAGCGGTGGATATCTGCCCCTCACAATGGCGCGCGTGGCCGATGTTCCATCGCCTCAGTTGACGATGGTTACCGACCAGCCGTCACATCCGATCATGAATGGCGTCGGAACCGTGACAAGCGGTGACGGCGGAAATTGGGGCCCTACCACTGCGGTGACAACGGGTTCAACCCGTATTTCTCACTGGAGTTCTGGCGTGCCGATGATCGCAACAAAAACAAATCACGCTGGTCGTGTCGCGGGTTTCAATGGTTGGTTCGGGGGTACGCCGACGCGGTTGGTGGATAACATGATTTTTTGGGCAGCCAAAACGCCAGCCCCTGAACCGAACATTGTGCAGCAGCCGAGCACGCTTTTCGCGACTCCAGGTAAACTATCGACGTTCACGGCTTATGTCGCCGGCGCAGCGCCGATGGGTTTTCAGTGGATGCGAAATGGGACTGTCATTAGTGGCGCGTTGGATAGCGCCTATGTGATTCCGAATCCGCAATTGGGCGATGATGCAACGTATTCGTATGTCGCGACCAACGCATTTGGAACGGTGACAAGCGGGACGGCGGTGTTGACGGTGGAAACGGCGCCCCAAATTATCGCGCAGCCCCAGGCAGCCACAATCACCGGAGGGAACACGGCAAGCATGAGCGTTGCTGCGACCGGAACGCCCTTGGCATATCAATGGCGCAAGAACGGGAGTGCTCTCCTGAATGAAACGGGGGCGAGTTTGTCGATCGCGAACGCCGGAATATCGGATGACGCGGATTATTCAGTCGTGATCAAAAATGACGTTGGCAGTGTGACGAGTTCCAGCGTGCATTTGACCGTGCTCGGACCCCCGCAATTTTTGTCGCAGCCAGTGAGTCAGACGACAACGACCGGTGGCGCAGTCTCCTTCTCGTGCGCTGTCGATAACGGCGGGACGTTGCCGGCGGTGTCCAGTGGCGAATTGCAATTGTGGCTCGATGCCAGCGCCGATGTGATGACGGATGCCGATGGTTTTGTTTACGCGTGGATGGACAGTTCGCCGAATCACGCAAATGCGATCCAATCCGATGTGAATTTGCAGCCGCTATTGACCACCTCGCAGGAACTAAACGGACGACGAGCGATCCATTTCGATAACTATTTTGCCGTTAAATCGACACTCCATTGCCCGACCGATGTCGGCATCGATAATGCGTGCACGATTTTTACCGTGAGTTCAAGCGAGTCCACAGCGGGTTTTCAGGGTCTTTTCCTTGGCGAAGGAAATGGACCCTCCGTGTATATCGGCGACGGTCAGTTCATTGACAACTCCTACGGTGAACAGGGGTTCAGCGGATTGAACATCCCTTCTAACTCCTGGCAGATCCTGACCACGCGGTGTGATACGAACACGACCACGATCGATTTCTTCGAGACTACGGCCACGTCGTCAACGAACACCACCGCGTCCACGCCAACCTCCGGCATCGCCATGCATACAACCAGCTACACTATTGGCGGGTTCTCTGGCTACATTGCTGAGGAGATCGTTTATCGCGGCAAACTCAGCGATGCCGATCGCGCAAAAATCGATGACTACCTGAAGCAAAAATATTTTGGCGCGTGTACGGCTTCCGGCGTGACGTACCAATGGCGATTGAACGGGATTAATATTGATGCTGCGACGAATTGTTCATTGCCATTAACAAGCGTCAGCTCGTCACAAGCGGGCACCTATACGGTGGTCGTTGGCAACGCGCATGGGACCGCGACAAGTGTCGG
This sequence comes from Verrucomicrobiales bacterium, assembly GCA_028293405.1. GTDB lineage: Bacteria > Verrucomicrobiota > Verrucomicrobiia > Limisphaerales > Palsa-1400 > JAICXV01. The sequence continues at coordinate 5,358 of JAQGOW010000062.1, read as the reverse complement.
CGCGGTTTTGACGGTCAATGGTCCAGGCGCGCCGGCAATCACTTCAGGTCCACAGAGCCAGTCGACGCATTTTGGAGACTCGGTCTCGTTGTCTGTCAGCGCGAGCGGCAATGCACCGTTGCATTATCAATGGACGAAGGACGGGGGCGTGTTGAATGGGGCCACCGATTCTCAACTAACCATCGACAACTTTAGCGCTGATGACGGGGGCAATTACGCCGTCACCGTTGGCAATAACGCTGGAACGGTGTCCAGTTCGCCGGCAGCTGTCGGTGTTCCACCCTCGATCATCGTGCAGCCCCAGGGTGTCGTTGTCACAGAGGGTCAGCCGTTCCAGATGGCTGTGCAGGCGACTGGCACACCATTATCCTATCAATGGTACACCTCTGGTTGGACTGCCCTGTATTCGCCAATTCGACGAGATACATCCGCGGTGCTCGCGCGCGAGCATTGCACGACCTCAATGCAGGGCAGGTATTCAGACGTCGGTAACTATTTTGTGGTCGTCAGCAATGCGTACGGGTGTGTCACGAGTTCCGTCGTGAACGTAACGATCGCGACGCAACCGGCTATTTACCAGCAGCCCGAAGCGGCGGCCGTACGCGAAGGTGATTGGGTTGAGTTTGGCACGTTCTGTGGCGGTAGCGCTCTTAATGCGCAATGGTATCACAATGGCAACTCGATCCCCGGAGCCAATGATTGGTCATCGTTCTATATCGGTTACACAAAGCTGTCTGACGCCGGCACCTATTATTTGGTCGTGAGTAATAGCGTTGGGAAAGCAACAAGCAAAAAGGTGACCTTGACGGTTTCCCCTACCCCACCACGCATCACAATAACGTCGCCCTCGAAGAACTTAACAGTATCGGACACGAGCGTACATGTGTACGGCACATGCAATCCGATGAACGCTTGGGAAGTTGACATTTCGGTGAACAACGGGCCGCGCCGGCAGGTCGTTCAGGGGGAGGTATCCTCGTGGGACGCGGGCTATGTGGACCTTAATCTCGGCGCCAATAAAATTGTTGCGACTCTTGTATGGTACTTCGGCGACTACGAGTTTAGCGTCACCAACACCGTTATTTGCGCACCAACGGCAACGTTGCAAGGGGGAATCATTGGATCCGGGACTGTTACTCCAAATCTCTTTGGCCAGACGCTGACTGGTGGAAAGACCTATCACATGACCGCGGTGCCGGCGGCGAATTCGGTTTTTGTCGGTTGGAGCAGCACCAATGGCGCGGCCATCATTTCGACAAATCCCTCCTTAACGTTTGTGATGTCTCAAAATACGTATTTGCGGGCGATATTCGAGCCGGACCCATTTTTGCCGATCGCAGGTAATTTTAACGGTTTGTTTTCTGACACGACCGTCTCACCACAAAGCGCCGGGTCCGTGACGTTGAAACTCGTGAAAAAAGGCGCTTACTCAGGCACTCTAAAGCGAGCGGGCGCAACCTATCCGATCAGCGGCAAGTTTGATCTGTCTGGCAATGCCAGTTCGACCGTTAGCGCGCTTGGCGGGGCAGTCAACATGCAGTTGGATTTTAACAAAGGAACCGTCACCGGCAGCGTTCAAACTGGCGGCTGGAACTCCTCTTTGCGTGCCGTGCGCGCCCCTTACACCACCCTCAATCACTCCCCTTGGTCGGGCAAATATACCATGGTCTTGCCGGCCACTGCCCCAATCGCTTCAGCCAACGGCTTCGCCATCATCAATCATCTGCCGACCGGCACGATCAACTTGACTCCCCCGAGCACCTTGGCAGATGGCGTGGCCGTCTCGCAATCCGTCGGTGTTTGTGCCAACGGCGAGTGGCCGGTTTATATCCCAATCAACGGCGGTAACGGTGTGCTTTTTGGTTGGTTGAATTTCAGCAACGCGCCATCCACAACGCTGGGCGGCAATTTGAGCTGGTTGCGGACCGCTTCACTGGGCGCTGACATGACTGTGAACGCCTCGCGTTACGTGCCGGGAGCAGCAAATTTCGGTTTGAGCAAATCGACAATCAGTGCGAGCTGCGAAGGTGGAGCCCTGAAGAATTGCGTCTCCAACGTAGTTTCATTAGCGAAGAATCCGGTTGCGGTGCAATCACCAAACACGAACAACCTCGCCATTACGGTGACTCCGGCCAACGGTTATTTCAGCGGCAACTTCGTTTACGGCGGCGCTCTCAAGAAGATAAAAGGCGTGCTGTTGCAACAGCAAACCAATGGCGCTGGACTATTCCTCGACGCTCCCCAAAACGGCGCCGTCTCGTTGAAATAACCAGCAGAGGCGATAGCCGGTTTGCAGATATTAATCTGCGCTCAACTCTCCGAAACGGTGCCCCTATGCGGAAACCGGTTATCCTGACGAGATCAGGGACTGTCCGATTGGTGAAACGCCGCTCGTTGTCGCAATGGGAAATCCGCCCGTCCAGACAGCCCAGACCTACGATTCCCCGCCGCCCACACCAAACAGCCGGCGTTACGCTTACAACGGCAGAGCATAACGCTCGCCCCTCACCCCACACCTTTGTCACGAAACTGAACAGATATATACTATTCACCACCAACCGTCGCAGTTTGTTGTTCGCCCACGGTATATAACGCAACCAACACTGAATGAAGAAGCAAGAGAAGTACTCCGTTCGACTTACTTAGTCCAAGCATCAACAATCCGCCGCGGCACTCTGTGATTCAAACCACCGTGGGATGATACTGAGACCGATCTCACGCGAGAATAACGAAGCACGGAAACTATCCGTTGTTTTACAGCCCCACAGCTTCCCGCAAAAGAGTATCCCGGTAAGCAAAAAAAAATTAAATTATGTTAAAAATGTAGTTGACATACTTAATATGTGAACCTATAAATCGATACCGCAGCGAACTCCAACCTCAACTTAGGCGATTTTTGATTTCAGCCTAGTTCGATGCTGCGCACAATCTGCAGAGGCCGGGTAATTGGTTTCATCATTGAAAGTGGAAAGGGATCATTGTGGTGCAGAACAAAGATTTTTCGCAAACGATTGACGCCGTGACCGCGTCGACGACCGACTACGACGTGGTTATCGTGGGATCCGGTATTGCCGGGTCAATCATCGCCAAAGAATTGACCAAGGGCGAACCTCCTTTGAGAGTCCTGGTAGTTGAAGCGGGCTTGGGCAACGATCTTTCCCAGGATGGCTATCAGCGTTACCTGGAGACGTTTTACTCCGCAGTATCAAAGGACAATAATTCACCTTACCCACGCAATCCCAATGCGGAGATGCCGCGTGGCCCGGATGTGAAGGCGCTACGTCCCGGACAGCCAAATACAGATGGTTACTGGGTGCAGCACGGACCTTTCGTTAGCGATAGTGTCTATGCGCGTGTCCTGGGCGGAACGACAATGCACTGGGAAGGCAAAACCATCCGGATGCTTCGAGAGGATTTCGAGATGCGAAGCAGGTTTGGCCAGGGCCTCGATTGGCCGATCAAGCTGGACGACTTGTTTAGTTATTATCGGCAGGCGGAATATGAAATCGGCGTATCGGGAAACGCGAACGCGCAAAGAGCGGTCGGGGTTGAGTATGGAAAGAACGACCTCTACGAAAAGGAATACGTCTATCCCATGAAGGAGATGCCCGCTAGTTATCTCGACAACTACGTCGCCGGCGGTCTCTCGGGAATGAAATTGAAATTGGATGGACGCGACTATCCGCTTTGGTTAACAACGTTTCCGCAAGGGCGGAACGGCGTTCCCGAGGAGGCCTACAAAAAATTCGATCCCACCGGAAAGAGCGAACCTTACGATCCCGATGGCGCGGTGACCTTGCATCAATCCGAGCAAGGCGAACGGTGTCAGGGCAATACGGCCTGCGTTCCCGGTTGTCCAATCCAATCAAAATACGACGCGCGAAAGACGTTGAGATACGCTCTTAAAACCGGAGGCGCGCATCTTCTCACCCAGGCAGTGGCTTCAGCAGTCCGCCTTGACAGCAACGCTGGGGCGGTGACGGAAATCGAACTAAAGCTTTACGGAAGCAAAGATAGCCCCGTGTTTGAGAAGGTTTCAGTACGCGGCAAGGTGTTCGTTTTGGCGGCCAACGCAGTGGAGAACGCGCGCCTGATGTTAGCGTCCTCGCTCCATAACAATTGCAAGGTCAATCCATTAATTGGCAGAAACCTGATGGATCATCCCTACCTTCTGACTTGGGGTCTTTTACCCAAAGCCGCCGGGATAGGCAGAGGGCCGCTTGTCACTTCTGGGATTTGCAATCTTCGCAGCGGCTCATTCCGTCGTCAACAGGCCGCCTTCGCAGTGGATATTCACAATGACGGATGGGGATGGGCGACCGGTTCGCCCATCAATGATCTGGTTGGAGCGATTGATGACCTCAATAAATATGGTGACGACCTGCGTCAGGAGCTTGTAAATCGAATTTCACGACAGTTGTTGCTGGCCACGATGATTGAGATGTTGCCGCAACCGGATAACCGCGTGACTGTTGATGGGAGTTATACTGACGCAATCGGCAACATGCGTCCGGTAATCTCTTATAAGATACCAGATTACTCTCTTGCTTCCATCGAGACCGCGCGCAATTTGGCAAAGGCATTGTTTCAGCGGATGGGCGCAGCGGACTGTACGTGCTACAGCCCGCTCGATTATGGCTACGTCAACTACAACGGTGCGGGGTACGCGATCCGTGGAGGGAACCATCTCGCTGGCACTCACATAATGGGCACGGCGCGGGGGAACTCAGTCGTGGATTCATATCAAAAGTCGTGGGACCATCACAATCTCTATCTCGTTGGCGCAGGCAGCATGCCGACGATCGGCTCCTCGAACACCACCCTGACTATTGCGGCGCTATGCTTCCGAACCGCAGAAGTGATTCGCCGTCGCTTTACCGAAAAACTTCACATCGAACTCCCGCGAAAGAAAATATGACTGTAGAACATAGTACGCCGATTCAGAAGCGAGAGGACTTGCAGAAGTATCTTCAGGTAGCCATGCAGCTTGAGCATGCGACCATACCTCCATATTTGACTGCACTTTACTCAATCAATCCCGAGCCGGAAAATCGCAACGGGGCGTGCTCCGATATTATTCGAGCAGTTGTCGTTGAGGAAATGCTTCATTTGACACTCGCAGCCAATTTGCTCAACGCGATCGGCGGCGCCCCGGATCTGAACGCCCCGGGCTTTGTTCCAAAATATCCAGCCTACTTGCCCGATGGGGAAAAAGACTTCCGTGTAGCGCTGCAACGGTTTTCGAAAAAAGCGGTTGAAACATTTTTGCAGATTGAGCGACCGACCCCGGTAAGGACCAAAAAACAAGTCATTCAGTTGGGCAAGGTTTGCTACCTGAAACATGAGTATTTGAAACCG
>JAQGOW010000050.1 GCA_028293405.1 Verrucomicrobiales bacterium | reverse complement strand
ACAAACGCCTACCGGCTACCGGACAAAACGGATCGGGAATAAAACGTCCCGCCGTCAGCTCGGCGCGATTCAAATAACCAATGGCCACCCCTGCCCCACCAACATAAACTTCGCCTTCGCCACCGGGCGCGACCGGCTGCAATTGCGAATCCAAAACATGCACCTGCAAATCTGGAATCGGCACACCGATCGGACTGCCTCGGCCGTTGTCCACGTCGGCTTTGGTGATTCGGCGATACGTCACGTGCACGGTTGTTTCGGTGATGCCGTACATGTTGATGAGTTGCGGCGATTTTTCCCCGTGCCGTGCCATCCACGGCCGCAACGTAGGAAGCTCCAAGGCTTCGCCGCCGAAAATCACGTAACGCAAACTCAATGGCAACAGTTCACGCGCGCTTTCTTCTGCTGCGATCAATTGTCGAAATGCCGATGGAGTTTGGTTCAGCACCGTCACGCGTTCGGCGCTGAGCAAATGATAAAAGGTTTCCGGGGTACGACTCACCCAATACGGCACCACAACAATTCGACCGCCATAAAACAGCGCGCCCCAAAGTTCCCAAACCGAAAAATCAAAACCGTAGGAATGGAACAACGTCCAGACATCGTCCTGATTGAAATGGAACCAATGTTCCGTCGAGGTGAACAAGCGCGCGACGTTGTAATGCGAGACGAGCACGCCTTTTGGTTTGCCAGTTGAGCCTGATGTGTAAATCACATAGCCCGGTGCATTCGGCGGAATGGCGACATTGAGATTCTCGGTTCGCTCGCGCTCCAAAGTTGGCTGCCATTCGTCCAAATCGAACACGACCTGTGGCGCTTCCTGCAATTTCGCGGCGACGCTCCGTTCCGTAATCACCAGCATCACACCCGCGTCTTCCAAGATGAACTTCAAGCGTTCCCACGGATACGCTGGATCCATCGGCACGTACGCCGCGCCGGTTTTAAGCACTCCCAAAATGGCAACGACAGTGTTGATCGAGCGATCGAGAAAAAGTCCCACACGCGTGCCAGGCTTCACGCCCGCGTTACAAAGCAATCGCGCCAATTGATTACTGCGCGCGTTTAGTTCGGCATACGCCAATCCCACACCTCCGCAGGACACGGCGGCACGCTCGGGTGCTTGCGCAGCTTGCTGTTCAAAAATTCGTGTAATTCCGCCAGCCTGCCAATCGCGAAAACGCAAAGCGCTTTCCGACGGCTTAAGAACCACTGGCGTGGACGCGTTTTTTTCTGGGGTCGCCATCGTGAAAATTATGAGCAGCGCGCATTCGAATTGAATCAGGGGAGCTACCACAGATATCCACCGAAGCACCGTTGCGCGGTCCTCGGTTAAATCCCTGACCGTCCACTGAGCTGCGCCTTATAAATTTGTCGCAATCCTGTAATTGCTTGCACGGCGCGGGTCTTATTAACTGGTGCTATGGTCTATGCCATTTTCGCGCTGATTGCGTTACCGATGCTCGCAGTCGTCATCGGGTTCGCGTTTTACAATCGTCTGATCGCGTTACGCAACGCCTACAAGAACGCGTTCGCGCAAATCGATGTGCAACTGAAGCGCCGGCACGATCTCATTCCCAACATCGTTGAAACGGCCAAGGGTTACATACAACACGAGCGCGGCACGCTCGAAGTAGTCACTGCTGCTCGCGGTGCTGCCATCAACGCCGCTCAAGCCGCCGCTGCGGCACCGGGTGAAACTGCGGTAATGACGCAGCTCAGCAACGCCGAATCGAACCTGACCGGCGCGCTGGGCCGACTCATTGCCATCGCCGAAGCATATCCGGATTTGAAAGCCAACCAGGTGATGTTGCAATTGATGGAAGAACTCACCACGACCGAAAATCGCGTCGGCCTCGCGCGGCAGGCCTACAACGACTCAGTTATGTTTTACAACACCGCCATTCAAAAAGTGCCGGCGAACATCGTGGCAAATTGGTATCACTTCACTCCCGCGGAATTCTTCCAACTCGACAACTCGACCGATCGCCAACTACCGCCCGTGTCATTTTCATGACCGATTTTTTCGAGCGCCAAAACATCGCACGTCGAAAGACGAAGCTGTTGCTTTGTTACTTTCTACCGTCGGTGGCGCTGACGATTGTCGGCGTATATTTCGTAGTCGTGTGCGCGCTCGCATTCCATGGCTTCAGTTCGCGACGTCATCAATACATCGATAATGTCATCCACCCGTCGGTAATCGACTGGCACCTGTTCGCGATCGTGTCGGCCATCACGATTTTTGCGGTAACAATTGCCGCCATCTACAAGGCGCAACAACTCGCATCCGGTGGTCGCGCAGTGGCGGCAATGCTTGGTGGACGCCGCGTTAACAACAACACGACCGACGTGGACGAACGTCGCTTATTAAATGTGGTCGAAGAAATGGCAATCGCTTCAGGGGTTCCGGTTCCAGAAGTTTTCGTGTTGGGCGAAGAATATTGCATCAATGCTTTTGTCGCCGGACACGATGCCAAAGACGCCGCACTGGGCATCACCGAAGGCGCGCTTCGAACTCTCAATCGCGACGAACTGCAAGCCGTAGTGGGTCACGAATTTAGTCATCTGCTCAACGGCGACATGGGCCTGAACCTTTGGCTGATGTCGTTTCTCTATGGAATCTTGTTCATCTCGTTAACTGGAAAATTTTTCATCAACTGGGGCGATTGGGATGACAATTGTACATTACGACGTCGTGGACGCGGCGAAGGTGGCATCATCATCGTTGGCATTGGCTTATTCGTCATCGGCTCGATCGGTTATTTTTGCGGTCGCGTTATCAAATCTGCGGTCTCCCGCGAACGCGAACGTCTCGCCGATGCCGCCGCCGTCCAATTCACGCGCAACCCCCTGGCCTTAGCCGGAGCGCTCAAGAAAATCGGCGGGTTGGTTTACGGCTCGCGCATCACTGGAGCCGAAGCCGATGAAGCCAGCCACATGTTTTTCAGTGACGTCATGCCGGATTCTTTCGCGGGCCTTCTCTCGACTCATCCGCCGCTCGAAGAGCGCATTCGCGCAGTGGACCCGTCGTTCAACGGCCAGTTCGAACACATCAAAAGCATTCCCGCACAAATGCGCGAAGACGGTAACGCGCCGCCGCTCATCACATCGATTAAGGACATTCGCGGCGTCACTCGGTTGCCTCCGACCGCAATCATTCAAATCGCACAGGTACTGAATGACAAACCCGCGCCCGCCGTTCGACAGCGTCGGCTGACTCCACAACACCTTACCTACGCCGCCAGCCTGACCGCCTCAATCCCGACCGATCTCGCGAATGCCGCCCGCGAACCTTTCGGCGCGACGGCTCTCGTTTACGCGATGTTGCTTTTGCCTGACGCCACTGCCCGTAGTAAACAACTTGTTGATCTCGGCCCAACCGCAAGCGCCTCCTTAATGAGTGCTGCGCAACAATATTTCCCATCTGT
>JAQGOW010000020.1 GCA_028293405.1 Verrucomicrobiales bacterium | reverse complement strand
TGAACCTCACTACTCGCGAGCAGAATATTCATGCTCGTTCGGATCAAGCCGTGATGCGATCCGTTTTCAGATACGGTTGCAGCGCCGGCGGAATCTTCACACTTCCGTCCTCCTGCTGATACGTTTCCACCAGTGCGACGAAAAGTCGAGCGAGGGCGGTGCCGCTACCGTTGAGGATGTGCGGGAACTTGTTTTCGCCGACCTTCTCACCAGTCTCGGTTTTGAACCGCATCGCCATCCGACGGGCCTGGAAATCTTCGCAGTTCGAGCAGCTCGAGACTTCGAGATATTGGTTTTGGCCGGGTGCCCAAACTTCGATGTCGTAAGTCATCGCACTCGCGAAACCCATGTCGCCGGTGCAAAGCTGGACGACGCGATAATGCAACCCGAGCAGTTGCAGAACTTTTTCAGCGTTGCCGAGAAGTTTTTCCAATTCTTCGTATCCCTTTTCGGGAACGGTGATCTTGATGAGTTCGACCTTGTCAAATTGATGGACGCGAATCATGCCGCGCGTGCCGACGCCAGCCGCACCAGCCTCACCGCGGAAACACGGCGTGTAGGCGCAGTAATAAATGGGGAGCTGCGATTCCTTGAGAATTTCATCGCGATGAATGTTGGCAACGGGCGTTTCGGCTGTTGGTATCAGAAACAATTTTCCAAACGTGCTGGTGTCGTTACCTTCCTGCACGCCGTAGTATTGATCGGCGAACTTTGGGAACTGGCCCACCCCGATCATGCAGTCGCGATTGACCATAAACGGCGGGGAAACTTCAGTGTAATTGTGCTCGGTGGTATGAAGGTCGAGCAGGAATTGGATTAGCGCGCGTTCAAGGCGTGCGCCCCAACCGGTGTAGAGAATAAAACCGCTCCCGGAAATTTTCGTCGCGCGCGCGAAATCGAGCATCTTAAGTTTTTCGGTAATCTCGACGTGCGTCTTCGGTTTGAACGACATTTCTGCTTTTTGCCCCCAGACGCGGACTTCCGGATTGTCTTCAGACGTCTTGCCGATTTTGACCTTTTCGTTTGGCAGGTTGGGAATTTGCAAGAGGACGGCTTCGAGCTTTTGTTCGACATCACCGACCTGCTTGTCGAGTTCGGTAATTTTGTCACCGATCTGGCGCGTCTCGACTTTTTTGGCTTCGGCCTCGGCAGTTTTCTTTTGCCCCATCAACGCGCCGATTTCTTTGGAGACGCGATTACGGGTCGCTTTGAGTTGCTCGACTTCGATCAGAATTTTGCGGCGCTGTTCATCAAGCGCCAGAATTTCGTCGATCTTCTTTTCGTCGCCGGCGTTACGCGTCGCGAGACGTTCGCGCACGAAATCGGTCTTCTCACGGATCAATTTGATATCGAGCATCGCGGCATTATAGAAACGAAGCGTAATGGGGAAAGTCAGAACTAAGCCGAAAGATGCAGCGGGTTGACCACCACAGGGTCGAAACAATCACGCGAGAATGTCCGAAATCAGCTCGCCATGGACGTCGGTCAGTCGGCGATTGATGCCGTTGTGCCGGAAAGTCAGCTTCTCATGATTGATGCCCAACAGGTGCAGGATGGTCGCGTGCATGTCGTAGCAGTCGGTTTGATTTTTCTCAGCGCGCCAGGACCATTCGTCGCTTTCGCCGAACGAGAATCCGGGTTTCAAGCCGGGCCCCATCATCCATGTAACAAACGTGCCGCCGTTGTGATCTCGTCCGACGCTGCCCTGGCTAAAAGGCATGCGACCGAATTCAGTGGTCCAGATGAGCAACGTGTCTTTGAAAAGCCCGCGCGCTTTCATGTCTTTGATGAGCGAGGCGATGGGCTGATCGACGGCGTTGGTGATGAAGCCGAGTTCCTTTTTTATGTCAGCGTGATTGTCCCAATTGTCGCTCGAACCATTGGTCCCGCTCCAGACCTGCACGAAACGGACATCGCGTTCGATGAGGCGTCGGGCCAGAAGACAATTGCGACCAAAGTTCTCAGTGTCTTTGTTGTCGAGACCGTAAAGCTTTTTGGTCGCTTCCGTTTCGCCAGCAAGGTTCAGGACGTCCGGCGCGCTCAATTGCATGCGGGCTGCGAGTTCATAGGAGGCGATGCGGGCGTCCAATCGGCTGTCGCCGGGATGGTGTTGGGCGTAGTCGCGATTGAGTTTTTGAAGAAGCGCAAGACCGTTAGTTTCGGCGGACTTGGTCACGAACTTTGCTGAGTCTGGCGGAAACAAATCAGCGATGGGATTTTGCGCGGACGCTTTGATGATTGTGCCCTGATGCACGACGGGAAGGAACCCGCTGGAAAAACTGCTTTTGGCGTTGTAGGGCAAACCGCGTGAATCTGGCAGGACCACAAACGTCGGAAGGTTTTGATTGAGACTGCCGAGCCCGTAAGAAATCCACGAACCCATGCACGGGAAGCCCGGCAAAAGAAATCCCGTGGTCTGCAAATAAACGCCGGGGCCGTGCACGTTTGTTTTGGAGTGCATCGCCATGAGAAACGTCATGTCATCAACGCACTCGGCCATGTGCGGAATCGTACTGCTGACCCAACGACCGGAATTGCCGTGCTGTTTCCAGTCGAAGGGACTTTTCATCATGTTGCCCGGGGTGCTTGTGGCAGCTTCGACTTTCTCGCCGGGATCGAATTTCTGACCGCTACCTTTGATGAGTGCAGGTTTGTAATCAAACAGATCGCATTGGCTCGCACCGCCGTTCATGAACAGCTGGATGACGCGTTTGATCTTCGCTGGATGATGCAGGCCACCATTGAATTCCGGACGCGGCGTGTCAGCAAGCAAACCGGATTCACCAAGCAAATGAGCCATGGCAATGCCGCCAAGGCCGCCACCGAAGCGCCACAAAAATTCCCGCCGTGTTACAGCATTAAACTTTGGTGAATTCGGGTGCATGGCGAGTTCAATTGACGAAAATAAATTCGTTGCTGTTCAAAATGACGCGACAAGCGCTCGCCATGCCTTCTTTTTCAGCGAAGCCGGTGAGTTCCTTTAGCTCGGCGCGACTTGGTTCGCGATTGAGCGCGAGTTGATAGAGCAGTGTGATTTGAGCACGTGTATTGCCGGACTTCTTAAGTCGGTCAGCGAGGTGTTCAGTTTGGCGCAGCACGAAAGCATTGTTCCACATCGAGAGCGCCTGAAGCGCGGTCATGGAGACGTTGCGGACGGGCGTGAGTTGAGCGGCGTCGGCGCAGTCGAGCGTATCCATCAGCGGATCGGGCACTGTGCGGAAGATAAAACGATAGATGCTGCGGCGGAAATTTGCGGTGTCGTCCACGTTGAATGCGGTGTAGTCCGCGTGCGGCGTAAGGTCAGGATTCGGGTCCTCGTATTTGAATTGTTTAACCGGCGCACCATACATCGTCAGATCCAGCTTGCCGGAATGTTGCAGCACAGTGTCGCGGATTTCTTCGGCGTCGAGGCGGCTGCGGTTCATGCGCCAAAGATAACGATTGTCGGAATCGGTTTTGTCGAATTGCGGGTTGTCGTCCGTTCCTTGTTGATAAGCCGCGCTGAGCATAATCAGGCGATGGAGCTTTTTGAACGAGCCGCCGTTTTGCTGGAACCGGTTGGCAAGCCAGTCGAGGAGTTCGGGATGCGTGGGTTGCGCGCCCATTTTTCCAAAATCATTCGGCGTCTCGACGATGCCGCGTCCGAAATGATAATGCCAAACGCGATTGACGATGCTGCGCCACGTCAGCGGATTTTTTGCATCCGTGATCCATCTGGCGAGCGCGGCACGACGGGCGCCTTCGTCGTTTTGGTCGGCGACATCGAAGTGCGATTGAAGTTCGGACACGCAGGAGAGCGCGCCGGGTTGGGCCGGTTCAATTGGTTTTTGGACGTCGCCACGTTTCAGAACTTCGACGAGGCGCGGGGTTCGCGCGGGTTTGAAATTTGATTTTGGAGCGAAATCGTTGGCAGCGGCGTAAACCATCTGCGGCTGTGGTAACCCGGCGAGGTGTTTGTCCGTTTGTTGGTTCAGGTAAAAGGCGGCGAGTTCGATTGCCTGATCGTCGGTGCGTTGATCAGGCTTGATCGCGAGCAGTTTCTTAACATTGTCAGGCAAAGCTTCGACTTTGACTGGTCGCGACTTCGTTGTGACGGAAAGGCGTGGACGTAAAATCGTGTGTTCGCGACCGTGAAGTTGTTCGAGAACGAACGTCAGCTTCGTGGCATTCTCAAATCCAATATTCTCTTTGAGTTCGAAAATTGCGTAATGAGGTTTGCCGGTTTCTGGGAAGATACCCCACGCTGTGTTCGTATCGCCGTCAATCGATTTTTCGATCGTCCAACCGTCCTGGTTGAAGTCGGCGGAGGAGGTTTGGAAGTTCACCCGTTTGTTTGTCGTGTCGGTTTTAGCTGCGGCGAACAATTTGAATTCCGACAGGTGCAGATTGCCGTTGTCCGGTTGTCGACCAGGACCATTGCGTGGGTGACTGGAATCGGTCAGGACCTCGAGGCGGATGGCGGTGATGTTCTTAAGGTCGGTGTTGGCGGTGATGGTGTAGATGTCCGTTTTCGGAGATTCGCCGGACGCCAACAGTGAGAGATCCTTTTGTTTGGTCAGGACGGCTTTGGATGCCGTGGTGAATGTCTCAGGGTCAAGCACGGTCCAGATTTCCTCGCCTGCGATGGACTTTTCCCATGCAGCGATCTCTTTGCGAACTTCGGGAGTAAGCATCGCATTGATCGTCTTGCGGTCGTTGATTTCGAGCGCCAGTTTTTTGCGCAGAAGCGCCTGACGTTTTGAATTGATCGCCGCGTCAAGATCGTAAGGACGATCAGCGCGATCAACACCAGCGAACACGGCTTGAAGCGCGTAGTAATCCTTCTGTGGGATAGGATCGAACTTGTGATTGTGACAACGCGCGCAATGAACGGTCGTGCTGGTGAAAGTCGACATCGTGTTCATGACCATGTCGTCACGATCGAGGTAGAGCGCGTTCTTTTTGTCGACGGTGTCGTCCATGATCGCCATGAGCGAACTCAAATCCCATGGGCCAGCGACGATGAATCCGGTCGCGACAACGCCGTTCGGATCGTCAGGAAAGAGAACGTCACCCGCGAGTTGTTCCTCGACGAAACGCGCATACGGCTTGTCTTCATTAAACGCGCGAATGACGTAGTCACGATACGGCCACGCATTCGGACGCGGGCGGTCCTGATCGTGACCGTGCGAATCCGCGTAATGCACGACGTCGAGCCAATGGCGTGCCCAACGTTCGCCATAGCGCGGGCTGGCGAGGAGACGGTCGACAACCTTCGCGAACGCGCCAGGAGAGCGATCTGCCAAAAAAGCGTGCGTCTCGTCAGGCGTGGGCGGAAGGCCAGTTAAATCATAGGAGGCGCGGCGAATGAGCGTGCGTTTGTCGGCTGGTTTCGAAGGCGCAAACTTCTTTTCCTCAAGCTTCGCGAAAACGAACTGGTCAATTTCATTCTTCGGCCATTTGCTTTTGCTCGCCGGAACTGCCACCGGCTGGACGGGCTTGAGCGACCAGATGAGTTCGTTCGTGGAATCAGCAGCGCGCGCCGCCAGTGAACAAGTCACCAGAACCAGAAAAATAAATCGCGCGAGCGGCTGCATAAGGAACAAGTCCGAGAATAAAGCGTCACGCGAGTTTCACCAATCAGAAACCAACTCGAATCGCATAGGTGTTTTCGCGGCACCGTTGAACGACATTCAAGGCTTTGGCAGTTCAATCCAAAAACGCGTGCCTTTTCCCGGCTCGGATTCGAGGCCCACTTTGCCGTTCATGCGCTCGACACCTTTGCGGACGATGGCCAGGCCGACACCCGTGCCAGCGTAGCGTTTCCCGTCGAGTCGCTCGAAAACGCGGAAGATGCGATCGTGATACTTTCTGTCGATTCCAATACCGTTGTCCTGCAGCGAAAGCCGCACAGTGCGCGCATCCTGTTCGCACCAAAACCGGATGAGAGGAGTGACGCCGGGTTCTGTAAATTTAACGGCGTTGTTAAGAAGGTTTGCGATGATTTGCGTCAGCGTTGGCTCATTGGCCAGGACGGTCGGCAACGGAGAAATGACTTCGATGACCGCTTTGGAATTTTCGATTTGGCTGGAGCATTGGAACACAGCCGCACTCCACACCGCTGAAGGTCGACAGCCGAGAGTTCCAATTGTGCGCGCGAGGTTCGCCCGAAAGCGAGAAGGTCCAGGATCATCTTGTCCATGAACTCGGCCGAAGTGCGAATCCGGCGCAAGTAATCACGCTGTTCCATCGGAAGCGTCGGGTGGTCTTCGAGGAGCAGTTCGGAGAAGCCTTGCATCGAGCGCAAGGGGGAGCGCAGGTCATGCGCGATCGTGTATACCAGCGCTTCAAGTTGTTCGTTCGACTCCTTGAGTTCGCCGGTGCGCATGGCGACGGTTTGTTCGAGCGTGTCGGCGTGCTTGCGCAACTCCAATTGGGCCCGCTGCAGGGCCTCCTGTGCCTCACGCACGTCAGTGATATCGGTGTTGGTGCCAAACCAACGGACGATCCGTCCGGCACCGTCGCGAATCGGATAAGCGCGAGAAAGGAACCATCGATATTTTCCGTCCGCGCCGCGGATCGGAAACGTGTCTTCCCATTGTAAACCTTTCCCAAGATGAACGCACCACTTGCTGACGACACGCTTTACGTGGTCCGGATGATGGACAAGTTCGCGGCCCATCTGCAGCATTTGTTCGAACGTCGTACCGGTGTATTCGAACCACCTTTGATTATACCAGAAAACAGAGCCGTCCGCGTTGGCCATCCACGCGAGTTGCGCAATGTTATCGCTGAGCGTGCGGAACCGTTCCTCACTTTCCCGCAACGCTTGCTCGGCGCGTTTGCGGGCGTCGATGTCCTCAACGACGGAAATAAAATAGCGCGGCGTACCATCTTCGTTGCGCAATAGGGAGACGCCGAGATTCGCCCAAACAATCGAACCATCCTTGCGGATGTAGCGCTTCTCCATCGTAAACGTGGCGATTTCACCGGCAATCAAGCGCTCGATACCTTGCCAATCTTCTTTGATGTCGTCGGGGTGAGTAATGTCCTCGAATTTTAAGGAAGAGAGTTCGGCGACCGAGTAGCCGATGATCCGCCCAAACGTTTCGTTCGTTTGCAAGAAAGCTCCATCAAGGCCAACGTGAGCGATTCCGATTGCGGCGTTGTGGAACGTAGCACGGTATCGCTGTTCGCTGTCACGCACGGCAGCTTCGGCTTGCTTGCGTTGCGCGAGTTCCTCCGAAAGCCGCGATTCGTGTTCTTGAATCGTTCCGAGCATCTGGTTGAAAGTCGTCGTTAGCGAGCCCAGTTCGTCATCGGTGAATTTCTGCGCGCGAACGGAATAGTCGCCTTTGGTCGCGACAGTCTCAGCCGTTTGAGCGAGGGAGAGGATGGGTTGCGAGAGACTCTTGCGCAGGGCGCGACTGATGAAGTATGCGGCGAGAAGCGCCCCGCAAAGCACGGTCAGTGCGATTGCAACGTAGAATCGCATGGCCGCATACATGTGACTGAGGTCCCATCGAACGAAGAGTGTTCCGTAGCGAACGGAACCTTCGCGAACAGGTTGAAACCAAACAAGGCTGCCGGGCTCCTCGTATAAGCCATCTGACTTGGGCTCTTTAGGAACGTCTGACCCGGTTTTGTGACTGCGATAGGACGCGAATACTTTGCCACGCGAGTCGTAAAGAGCCGCGTCGGTGACGTGCGATTTGGTGGCCAATGCAGACAGGGCGTCGGCTGCGTCATCAACGTTTGGGAAAGCCAAGTAAGGCGTTGTCGATTGAGCGACGATTTCAGCGAGCGTTTTGAGCGTTTGCTCTTCTGAACTCCGCGTCGTTTGAAACTCGTAAATTGTGAAGGCAACACAGGCCAGCGTCAGCGCTACGGCTGCGGTGAGCATCATCACCGCCTGCAATTTGCGTTGGATGGACAATGTCTTGAACATGCGCGCTAATCGGATTTCGCAATTTCCGCAAAATGCAGCAGTTTCGAACTGATCGTCAGGCCGGCTGCCCGCGCACGATCAACATTGATTCGGATGCGTACAGCGTTCTGTTTTTTAAACAGAGCGATCATGCAACCTTGTGTCCCCTGCCCGTTTCCAGGCGCATCGCAAATCGTAAGAACAGGTTTGCTGCCAAGTGCCGCGGTGACGTCCGCCATGCGCTTGGCTTCGTCACCGCAGATGAAAAGAATCTGTGCGACTGCCGCATCCTCCGGATTGCGAAACCG
>JAQGOW010000003.1 GCA_028293405.1 Verrucomicrobiales bacterium | reverse complement strand
GTTTTCAAGCGTGACCATGCGCACATTCGGCGGGACGGCGGGAATTTCGTTCACTTTGTTTTAAGTTCCGGGAAAATCGTTTCTTTGGCGGCGCGTTTGGTGGGACGGAACGGCTTGGCAAACGTATCGTCAAAATCGTAAACGCCCTTAAAATCTGCGCGCGAATCAGTCTCCGTTTTCGCGAGCAAATTGGCTTCCACCATATTGAACACCACTTCGCCAACATCTTCGCAATCGCGAATACCCCATTCACCCAGGACCGTCGGCACCATCGGGCCAAACTGGTCGATCGAGTAATGTCGAATGCCTTCCAACAAATCGCGTCCGGTCACGTGCCGGATTTCGTCAGGCGTAGGCTTGCCCAACATCTTCTGGGTGTAATCGAGCGCTTCGCGGACGAACATGTAAGCCTCACGTTTGTAGCGCGGGTCACGTTCCACGATGGCTCTGATTACCTGCTCGAATTCTACGGGTTGCATTTAGTCAATTCGCACTGTCGAGGGGGTTGAGTGCGTGCGCTGATGATATTGCACTGCCCAACCGAGCGCCAGCAATGCCGCGACGACAAGCAGCACCACTCGTTCTCGACGGGTCAAATATATTTTAAAATGCACCTCGGGGCAAATAGGTTTAAGCCGCGCCTAACGTGTCATGAGTGCGCCTTAATCAATTCAAGTACCTTCGCCACCGCGTCCTCAGGTTTAGTCGGAATCAACGCGCCTGCGCGCGGTTTGATTTCCACTTCGCCTTTGGCCAAAGACTTTTCGCCGATGCCAATGCGAATGGGAAAACCGACCAGTTCAGAATCTTTGAACTTCATTCCAGGCCGTTCATCGCGATCATCCATAATCACGTCAATCCCGAGCGCCGTCAGTTCGCTATAAAGTTTTTCGGCCAATTGCATGACCGCACCGTCTTTCGCCACGCTGAGCGGCGTGATACAAACCGTGTAAGGTGCAACACTGACCGGCCAAACGATGCCGTCCTTGTCGTTGCACTGTTCGATCACCGCTTGCAACGTGCGCGTCACACCGATGCCGTAACAACCCATGATCGCCGGATTTTGCACGCCGCTTTCGTCCACGAACAAAGCATTCAAAGCCTTGCTGTATTTCGTGCCGAGCTTAAACACGTGCCCGACTTCGATCGCACGTTGAATCTTCAACGGCTTCCCGCAAGTGGCGCACGCTTCGCCGACCTGCGTCGTGCGCAAATCTGCCCAGTGAGCGGGATGGATGTCCCGACCCAAAGCGACGTTCCGAAGGTGAAAACCGTCTTCGTTCGCGCCGG
Organism: Verrucomicrobiales bacterium; assembly: GCA_028293405.1. GTDB lineage: Bacteria > Verrucomicrobiota > Verrucomicrobiia > Limisphaerales > Palsa-1400 > JAICXV01. Next base: position 2,265 of record JAQGOW010000003.1, on the reverse strand, counting down.
TCGTCATCGCGCTCGCGCCACGAAGAACTTCGTCCGCGTAAACGGGAATGTCCTTCACACCAACAGCGCCGAGGCTGCCGGGTTTGGCTTTGAGTAGATCGACAATTTCATCCGGCGTCGACGGCCGGAACGTGGCGGTGCCGAGGGCACCAGTCAGTTTGGATTCGTTAAGTTGATGATCGCCGCGCAACAAAATCAGAATCGGTTTGTCATTTGCGACGTAAACCAACGTCTTGATTTGCTGATGAGCGGGGACGCCGTAAGGCGGCTTCGTCAGCGCGTTGATAGTCGTCGCCCCAGGCGTGGCAAATTTCTCAATCGGCAACTCCTTGTCGCCCGTGTCCGCGTGCATCATGTGACGGCTCGTCGCCTTCTCCATGTTCGCCGCGTAATTACAACCATCGCAGTAAACCACTTCGTTTTCGCCAGTCTCAGCCGGCACCATGAATTCGTGCGAAAATTTGCCGCCCATCACGCCGGTATCGGCCTCGACCGCCATCGCCTTCAAACCGCAACGTTGGAAAATGCGCGTGTAAGCGTCATACATTTTCTTATAGCTGGCCTGCGCGCCGTCCTCGGTCGCATCGAAGCTATACGCGTCCTTCATGATGAATTCCTTCGCGCGCATCAAGCCAAAGCGCGGGCGAATTTCGTCACGGAACTTCGTTTGAATCTGATAAAAATTTTTCGGCAACTGGCGATACGAACTCAACTCACCGGCGACGAGCGTCGTGATCACTTCCTCGTGCGTCGGCCCAAGAATCCATTCCTTCTTGGCGCGATCGCGCACCTTGAAAAACACCGCCTGCGCCGTTTCATAACGACCGCTCTGCTCCCAAATTTCCGGCGGTTGCAACGCGGGCATCAACACCTCAAGCGCACCGGCGCGATCCATTTCTTCGCGCACGATTTGCTCCACCTTGCGCAACGTGCGCAGGCCGAGCGGCAGGAAAATGTAGAGACCGCCGGTTAACTTGCGGACCAAACCGGCGCGCAAAAGCAATTTGTGCGAAAGAATCTCCGCCTCAGCGGGCGACTCTTTCAAAGTAGGAATCAAAGCCTGTGTCCAACGCATATAGATAAGAGAGTAACCGCAAACTGCGCCAGAAACGCAAAGAAAAAGCACGAAATGAGGAGTGGTGGCGCTATTGGCGGTCAGCCGTGAGTGCCCGTTCACAAAATAATTTTTTGTCGCTTAGCCTGATAGCTGTTTTATTCTGGCGCCATGAACCTGTCTGTTCTGACCGCTTCCATTGTTCTGAGCGCAACCATTGCCGCGCACGCCGACAAAGCCGATGCCTACCTGAAAGCCCAAATGCGCGAGCATCGCATCCCTGGCCTTGCCGTGCGCGTGCTTCGCAATGGCAAACCGATCAAGACCGCCGCGTACGGTCTGGCCAACATTGAATTGAACGTGCCGGTCACGCCTAAGTCCGTTTTCGAGATCGGTTCCGACACAAAACAATTCACCGCCGCGTGCATTCTCATGCTGCAGCAGGAAGGCAAGCTCTCCGTCGAGGACCCCATCACCAAATATTTCAAGGACGCTCCCTCCGATTGGGGCAACATTCAAATTCGCCATCTCCTTTCCCACACGTCGGGCTTGAAAACATATACCGTGCTCGATGGTTTCAATTTCAATCGCCATCTCACCCAAAAACAATTCATCGACCTCATCGCCAAACAACCGCGCGAGTTCCAGCCCGGCGACAAGTTCAACTATTGCAACACCGGCTTCAACCTGCTCGGGCTGATTATCGAAAATGTCAGCGGCGAAAATTACTGGAAATTTTTGGGGGACCGTATCTTCCAACCATTGGGCATGAACGCCACCACCCGCCGCGACCCATCGCTCATCGTTACCAATCGCGTCGCTGGTTACGAACATTCTAAAAAACACGGCCTAATCAATCGCGACTACGACATCACCGACATCTTTGCCGCCGGCGCGATCGTGTCGACCGTCGAAGATCTCGGACGATGGAACAACTCTCTCGACACCGAAAAACTTCTCAGCGAGGAAAGCAAACGGCTCATGTGGACCCCCTTCAAACTCAACAACGGCAAAGAAACTGACTACGGATTCGGCTGGCGCATCGCAACGCTGGACGGCCACAAGAACATCGGTCACGGCGGCTCCACCTCAGGATTTTCCGCCACCATCCAACGATTCCCGGACGACCATCTTGTCGTGATTATTCTTAGCAACACGGATGAGGCAATCGCCACCAACCTTGGTAAGCAAGTCGCCACGTTTTATTTTGG
>JAQGOW010000672.1 GCA_028293405.1 Verrucomicrobiales bacterium | reverse complement strand
CATTGGACAAAAAAGTGGGCGCAGACGGCATTCACGGCGTCAATCAATACTCCAACACGGTGGTAGTCGGCGACTTTCTCGGTGCACAAATGTCAGCTTACAAAAACGAATTGCCGATTGGTTTGACAGAGAACATCGCTGATGGCGGAATCAACACGCTGTATCCGACGCGGACAATCGTGATCGCGGGCGTGCCATTCATCGCAACCTACACTGGCACCTTGCCCAACGGCATGGCGCTCGATCTTACCGCAGGCACACTCTCAGGGACGCCCACCGAGTCCGGTATTTTCACGTTCACCGTCCGCGTGAGCGACACGAACAACCAGGCGACGATCGAGCACGCCTACACCTTCGCCATCGCCGCCGTCGGCCAGGCGCTCCCGGCTCACAGCACCGTAGACACCGTGAGTTTCCCGATCGACAGCGGCAACATCTCCGGCCTGGGACTCTACACCAATGGCAACAGCTGCACGGTTGTGGCCAATGCCAAACCCGGTTATCGGTTTTCGAAATGGTCTGATAACGACGCGACCGTCAGCACGGACTTCGCGTATCAGTTCCCCGTGAATTTAAACCGCTCTCTCAAGGCGAATTTCACCCCGGCGCCGCCCGAAGTTCATTTCGAGTCAAGCTCGGCTGATTCGCACACCATCGCCTGGCCGACCAACCCCACGCCTTGCGTTCTTGAAGTCAACACGACCCTTGGCTCGACCAATTGGTCTGTCGTAAACATACCATCGGTCGTGAACGGCACCAACGCGACCGTCACCTTGCCGACCGCGTCGGGCAACCGGTTCTATCGACTGAGACTCCAATAAATCGAACGCCGGCGAACAGGCGGTGCCTCAACAACAACGCTTGCTCGCCGATGTCTATGTCCTTTCATGCAACTTCAGAACGGCCTCAAGAACTTCGTAGAAGATTCCCGCTTAAAAATCTTTGAACGCCCATCGATGACCAGTATATCCGGATCTCATGATGGCTTGATGTGCACAGTGACGTCGTTCCACTAACAAGAGGTAGGTGAGCAAGGTGACCGCGACCTGTTGAAGCCAAAACCCCTCATGCGCATCGCGGGTCGGAAGGATCCGCTAGTGAAATTCGAATGGCAGGAAGAGGCAGTCAAACGCCGGGCCGAAAACTGTACACTCTCCCCTTCGAGAATTGGCGCGCCGGTCATCGCGTTCTTCCATCCAAGTGGACATATTGTCCCGAGCGATGGGCCGCCTTGATTGTGAAAGTTTTCAAAGAACATCCGTTGAAGTGATGAGGCTGTTCGCGCTTCGCGGGTTTGGGGTTTGAATTGTTGCGGCCTATGCCTCACAAGCACGCCATTACTCAGAAAAATGAGGCCGCAACCCTAATTACACGATTATCCAGAGGCTCTGCCCGTCTACACTGTCATGGCCGCCCGGTCAGAAGGCCGGCAAAGAAGAAGCGGATTCTCTTGGAATTCTATCGCTGCTCGTTCACTGCCAAGCAAAGCACGTGTTTATACGCTGTTAGAAGTTCAGCTTTAAGCTGGCGACGAAGGTGCGGGTCCGGGGGAAATCGGCGTGGATGTTCAGCGGGTTCAACCGATAGTCGCGGTCGAAGAGGTTGAGGATGCCGCAGCGGATTTCGGCGAAGCGACGCGGGAAGCGATAGCCGATGGAAACGTTGTGTTGCCAAAAGGTGTCGCCGGGCAAGGCGGGGGTGTAGCCGTGGTTGCTTTGACTGTTCAACAACGATTCCCATTGCGCGAATACACCGGAGGGATGGTGAAAATTCAAGCCGAGGGAAAGTTCTTGATAAGTCGCGCGGTTGTCGGCCTGGATCGCGGGGAGGTTTTGTGCGTTGTTCGGGATGTCAGGGAAGCGCTCGTGCAGGGTGGCTTCGCTAAATTGGTAGCGCGCGCCGACAGAATAGTAGTTTCCAATTAGTTGACCGGCGTATGCGCCGAGGCTGTTCTCGCGGAACTTCAATGACTGATGCGTTATGCTCGGCGAGTCAGCGAAGGGAATGAACGTCGAGTTGGTTAGCGCACCGATGGAGCGGTTGCCGTCGGATTCGAGCTGTTCGGCCTCCACGCCGAACCATGTGCCGCTGCGAAAGGATTGGTCGAAGCCGATGGACTTGGTTTCGAACTTCGTTCCCGGTACCAAACCGGCGACGCTTTCGGGAACGAGGCTGCGGAAACCCTGGGTGAACCCGGCGATTTGAGTGGGTTCGAGGCGAACGCTGTTGTCGAAGTAAAGGCCGCCCAGTGATTGCGAGTAGGCAGCGCGAAATTGGCCGCGTTGCCAAGGGTTGAAAAGGAGTCCGGCTTTTGGCGCGAATAAATCGCGCGAGGTTTCACGCGAGGAAAGAGGCGGCAAGTCGAGATTTTCCGGAAAACTGATGTGATCGTAACTACCTCCACCAATCAGCCGTAGCGAATCGAATGGTTTGAACGAGTAATAGACATAGGCGTTTTCGCGATGCAAGGAGCCGTCGGCGTTTTGCTTGTTGAATGATGTCACGAGTGGACCGCCCGCGTCCGGGTTCAACATTCCGCGTGCGCCCAAATCTGCGGATTGAAAACGTCCACCAACGATCAAAGATTGTCGCGGCGTTTCCCGGATATGTTGCAGTTCGGCGGAATAGAGAGTGATGGTGTTGGTGATGTCGAGTTGCAGCGGAAGGCCCACGGGTTCGGGCGATTCGACTCCTACAGTTGCGCCGCCGCCTTGGACGAGGAAGGGGACGTTTGGCATGGGATCATGCAGCCACAATGAGTCGTCCAGGCGCGCGACGAGAAGCAACGTGTGACTGCCTGGAGACCACTCATGATGCCAGCCGCCATATAACGTTGGCTCCTGCTTTTCGTGAACGTGGAAATCGCGTTCAGCTGTTTGCGGATCATAGTGCATGGCGACGTCGCCGGCTTTGGCGTTGTAGCGAGCGATTTGGAAGTAAACATCGTCGTCGGGCGTGATGCGCTGCTTCATCGTGAGCGTGAGTTGATTGCGGTCGGCTTGGCCGTTGGGTTGTTGGCCGTGCAACGATTCGGCGCTGAGATCGAGCGCGTAACTAAAGCCGTCGTGTGAACCAAAAAAGCTGGCCTCTTCGCGCAGATCGCCATTGCTGCGAAATTCACTTAATGAACTGACGTTGACTGGTCGTTGTTCAAAAAAGCGGAGGTGTTCTTGTTGCGATAATTGTTGGCTCAAATTGCCCGCACCGGGCGGGGCAAGGAGGTTCGCGACGAGGAGCTCGCTTTGGCGCGCGGTTTCGAGACGGAGATCGAAACGATTTGCGTTCTCCTGCGTTTGTAAGCTGTTGGCGAGAAAAAGATGGCCGGAGAAGTTTACGTAGTTTTCGGTGACAGAACGGGCGGCGGCGCGGCGGCTTGCATCAGGTATCCCGGCGTCGTCGTAAAGCGCAGCGAGGTTAGCGCTGCGGACAGCGCGGTCGCGATCCAGAAGCAGGCGCGAACGGAAAACGGATTGGTTGTCGTTGAGGTCAGCGGACGTCTCGAGGTCGCGAATAGCGTCATTGAGTTTGTTTTCCTGCGAGAGATAAAGAGCCGAATAAAGCCAGGCGGTGGGATCGTTCGGGTCAAGTTCCTTGGCGAGACGAAAATCTTTTTGTGCGGCCTTGGCATCGCCCATGTTGCCGGCGGCTTTGGCGAGGTAGCTGCGGAACAAACTGCGCTGCGGTTCGAGGGCTGCGGCGGCCTGAAACGCGGAGCGGGCTTCAGCGAACTGGCGATCGCGAATCAGACACAAACCGCGACCGAGCCAGGCGGTGCCGAGCGCGGCGTCGAGCTGCCGGGCGTGATCGAAGGACTCCAATGCAGCGCGCGTATTATATTGTTCGAGTTGAACGAAGCCTTGCACGATGTAGGCGGAAGGAAGTTGAGGCGACAGCTTCAAAGCCGTGTCGAGTTCCTTGAGAGCGGCTTTGCGTTCGCCGAAGGCGAAGTCTAATTCGGCAAGACGTGCGTGTGCAAAACCGAATTGCGGAGCGATTTTGGCAGCGGCAACTGCCGCGTTGCGGGCGGCTACGAGATCACCGCGGAATTGAAATGCATATGTTTGAGCAAGTAGTCCGCTCGACGAATTAGCATTGGCCGAGGTTGAAACTTGCGTGCCTCGAACCATAGCGATGAGCATGCGCAACGCATTTGCGGGCGCGGCGGTTGAATCGTTGATCAAGTGTTCCGCGCCGCTGACGTCGCCGACAGCGAGGAGCAATTGCGCGTGAAGAATCCGTGAAGAGTGGTTTGCAGGTTCCTGGGTTGGCCAAGAATTCAGTGCGCCAAGAAGATCGCCCGAACGATAGCGTTTTAGGACATCGTTTAACTCGCCGGCTTGTGGGCCGTCCAGTTCAGCGGGGTTAACGACTGCCGGATAATAGAGAGCCCATTGAATCTGCGCGTTGACGTTGAGGAGCGCCGTTTTCTGCGGAGCCTTGCCGGGAGCCAATCGCAAGTCTTCGCCGCGTTTTAATTCGATGACGGCATCCGGCGTATTCAGCGTAACCAGACCGTCGACCAACGCGAGATGGACCTGTTGGTCATCTGTAGCTTCGAGCAAAAATTCTGTTCCACGAATCGCCCCGGCAGCAAGGGGCGTGTCGAACTCGACATCAGCCGGTTTTTCGCGGTTGAAGAAATATATGATGCCACTTGGCAGTCCGAAACGTTTCTTCTCCGCGGCGCGCGGAGGCAGAATCTCCAACGTAGTTTCTTCATTGAGACGGATGACGCTGCGATCAGAAAGTTGAACGGCGGCGCGACTTTGTTTGTGGGTGCGAACGCGTGCGCCCGGATTAAGCAAGGTGCCGACAGCGGCCGTTTGCCAGTTGGTTTTTGTGGTGGCGACTTCGACTTGGCCAGCGGCTTCGATCAACTTGCTCGCGAGCGCGTTCGTCTGTGCCGATGCGCCTTGGGCGGCGATCAACAACGGGAACAAAAAAACAAACCAGCGTCGCACCGCGTCACGATATGTGAAGTGAATTCGAAATCGAAGCGGAATACTGAAGCGTATTTCCGGTACAAATCGCACGCACAACTTTGTGCTCTGGTGCGGTCGGTTTTGCGATTTGCAGGTTATTTTCATTTTTTACGGCGTGGTCCGCCGGGCGGTTTTCGGTTCGCCCGGCGGATGTTCTCGCCACGTGTGTTTGTTCGTTTTCGCAGGAGAATCAATGCGCGGGCGTGCGAGTGAATGTGCCGGCGTCGGTGTCATTGAGGACGCTGTTGCGGAATTCGTTTCGCACAAAACTGCCGAGAGTGTCGGCGGTAAAAGTGATGTCATACACATCCCTTTTGTCCGCTTTGAAGGTGACAACCATGTGCGCGCTGGTCGTGCCGGTTGTCGAATAACTGTAGGTGAAGTTGTTGGTGTTGCTGCTCTCGATCTGCACGCCGCCCGTCGCGGTCTGGAAAGCCAAGTTG
>JAQGOW010000654.1 GCA_028293405.1 Verrucomicrobiales bacterium | reverse complement strand
GAAAACATCGCCGGCGACCGCGTTATTCCCGATCATCCATTGGTTAGACAGACGATTGACGATTGCCTGGTCGAAGCGATGGACATCGACGGTCTGATTGCCGTGCTGAAAAAAATCGAATGCGGTGCGGTCAAATGCATCGCGCGCGATTTGCCCGAACCATCGCCGCTCGCTCACGAAATCCTGAACGCAAAGCCCTACGCATTTCTCGACGACGCACCGCTAGAAGAACGACGTGCCCACGCAGTTTACACTCGTCGCGCGGGTCAAACCTCAAACGACCAAGGCCTCGGCATTCTCGACAGCGCGGCCATCGACCAGGTTTCAAAAGACGCATGGCCCCGCGTCATTAACGCCGACGAACTACACGAAGCCTTGCTCCTCGTCGGCACGTTAACCAACGATGAAATTCAACGCTGCGTTCGATCCGACGAATCAGACGGAGCCAATACAAGCGGAAGAAATTTTCTCGACGAACTAACCCGCGACAAACGCGCGGGCCAACTCAGCAACGGTTTCTGGATCGCAGCCGAACGGTTGCCGATGCTGGAAACGGTTTACCCAGATTGCGTCGTCACTCCACAAATCACTGCGCCTGCAAACGAAGCGAAAAAGCAATGGGAACAACCAGACGCAATTCGCGAATTGGTTCGTGGCCGAATGGAAGTTGTCGGACCAATAACCGCAACCGCGCTTGCCGGTTTCTACACGTTTCCTCAAACCCAAATGGACGCCGCTCTTCTCGCGCTTGAAGCCGAAGGTTTTATTCTGCGCGGCAAGTTCCATCCTGACGCGCTGGAAACCGAGTGGTGCGATCGTCGATTACTCGCGCGTATCCATCGTCTCACGATCAATCGCCTGCGCGCCGAAATTCAGCCGGTCACGCTCGCCGAGTTCCAGCGCTTTCTCGTGGCTTGGCAGTGCGCCGGTTCCGAACATCGCATGCAAGGCGTCGCTGGCGTCGAGGCCGTTTTGAACATGCTTGACGGTTTTCAAACGCAAGCCGCGGCGTGGGAACCCGAACTCCTCGCGTCGCGCGTCAAAGATTACACCCCACAATTGCTCGACCAACTTTGCTTCACCGGTCGCATCGGTTGGGGCCGATTATCGCCAGTGCAAAATAGGAATGGACGATCCAATTCGCCCATTCGTTCCAGCCCGATTTCAATCTTTTCGCGCAGTAACATGCTGCATTGGCTTGCTCTGTCGTCGGGTTCGTCATCGGATTTCTCTTCCGACACCGCACTCGTGTTGGACGTGCTGAAAGAAAAGGGCGCGTTATTTTTCGGCGAACTCACAAAACAAACCGGCCTCTTGCCCTCGCGCGTTGAACAAGCTTTAGGTGAACTCGTCGCAAGCGGCCTAGTTACCGCTGACAGCTTCGAAGGACTTCGCGCGTTGTTAATTCCATCAGAAAAGCGCCTCCCGTTCGCCGACTCCCAACGCGTTCGCCATCACAAAAGTGTCACCAGCGTCGAATTCGCCGGACGTTGGTCATTGCTAAATCGTCCCCTGGAACACAATCGCGACGAAGCCATCGAAGCATTCGCGCGAACGCTGCTGCGTCGGTACGGCATCGTTTTTCGTCGAATGATCGAACGCGAATCTCTCGATGTTTCCTGGTTCGAGCTCGGGCGAGCCTATCGCCGTTTGGAAGCCCGTGGCGAAATTCGCGGCGGCCATTTCGTCAGCGGTGTGAGTGGTGAACAATTCGCGTTGCCAGAGGCCATCGGTCTGTTGCGTTCCATTCGTAAAACACCGGCGACCGGTGAACTCATCACCATCAGCGGCGCGGACCCATTGAACCTTGCTGGGATTCTCGCACCCGGTCCGAAAGTCACTGCCATCACCGCCTCGCGAATTCTTTTGCGCGACGGTGTGCCGATTGCAGCATTAGAAGCTGGCGAAGTGATTGTGTTCGATCGAGAAGTTAAAGAGAGCGAAGTCGAACGCGCCTTAAAAATCGGAACAATGCCACTGACCTTGCGTCCGTATTATTCGTAGCCGTCCGATGCGAGCCGGGAGGGTAGGGGGCCGAAAACGAACTTACTTAGTCTTCATCACGACAAACCAAGCCGTGTTATTTTTGTCATTGCCTGCAAGCGTGAACCATTTCCCTGGCGCGAGTGAATGTTTGCCCTTGCTCACCTGTTTCCCGCTGCCGATGCAATTCACTTCGATCCAATTCTTGCCGAGATTCTTTACCTCCAACTTGCACCTGTCGCTCATTTGCAGAACGCCTGTTTTATCAGGTGCAATCGCGACTTCTTTCGTGCTGATCTCGTAATAATTGCTCCACTTGAAAATGCGGTGCAAATCCGATGACAGCTTCGGGTCTGAAACGAGCGTATGTTTCACCTTATCTGCCTCGTCATTACTACCCCACACCAGCTTGGCTTCAAGCTGCATGTCTGCCGCCCTCGCACTCATCACCCCGATGAGCAATCCCAAAGTTAAAACGGCTTTAGAAATCATATTACGTCATCACTCTCGGTCGAATTTTCGTCCTGCACTGGTTGCTCCGAGTTGTCCTGCAACCACACGACTGTCATGCCAGCCGATTGATCGTGAAAAGTCAATGCGGTCATGTCGTCAGAAGTCGAAGTCACTTCCTCGTAAGCTGGAGCAGACATTTGCGACATCGTCATCACGGCAACGCATGCCGCAACCGTCACAGCTGCCAACGGCAATGCCACGCGGCGCAAGATTGCCAGTGGATCCCACGAAGCCGCAGGGGACACCCGTTTGGTGCCGGCCGCTTCTTCGCGCTCGATCTGCAACCGGATTTTGTTCCAGTAAAATTCGCGCAACTCAGGCAACGCAACCGACATCTCGTTTTTATCGAGCGCGGCTTTTGTCTGACGCAATTCCGTGGCGAGCGCCTTCGCGTCCGCGTCGCTCTCCACGAGCTTTGCGACACCACGCGCCTGCCAGGCCGACAATTCCCCATCAACCCATGCCTGAATCTTTAATGCTACTTCGTCGTTCATATCGTTGTTTGCAGCAAGCACCCGGGCCTGCCGTCTTCAGTCACATCTCAACCAAAAATCATTCTTTCTGTTCCCGCTTCAAACCCTGTAGCAGCGACGCCATCCTGCGCCGCGCATAAAACAATCGCGACATCACAGTCCCAATCGAGCACTCCATCCGTTTCGCGATTTCCTTATATTCCAACTCTTCAAATTCATGCAGCACCAGCACTGT
>JAQGOW010000647.1 GCA_028293405.1 Verrucomicrobiales bacterium | reverse complement strand
GACATTTGAAACGGCTCACCGGTCAAAAACGATTCGTACATCGCGCCATGCCCTTAGATCACCTGTCCGTCCACTGCACAATTCTCGTGAGGATAAATGACGATGCTGTCGCCGATCCCAATCACGGCGACCCGAATATCCTTAATATCCCCGTCGCTCCTCCGATGCGCCACCGACGGCATGCGCCGCGCCAACGCCATCAACACCGACGACGCGTGCGCCACCGCATACGCTTCCAAAGCTTCACCGCCCGAGAGCATTAACACCACAATCACGCCTGCGAGGTACTCGTGCAGAATTGCCGCCGTCACGATAGAAATTCCCGCGAGCAGATCGGAGCCGAATCGCCCTCGTGCAAGTCTGTAAGCAAGTTCCCCCACCAACGGCAGCCCTCCGATAACCAGCGTCGCGATGAGCGGCCAATTATAAGTCTCGGGAGTCGACGCAAACCCAAATCGAAGAATCAAAGACGCTGCGATGCCGACCAGAGCAATTCCCGCAATCACGACATTTTTCAACTCCCAGGCCTTCTGCCACCCATGTGGCATCGCCGCCAGTTCCTCCGAACCAGGCGGGCATTCAGATTGTGCCGGGGCACTTTGCATCAAAGTAATTTCGCACCGATGCAAGCAATGACTCACCGTCATCTGCCATTATCTAACCGAGTATTACCGCAACAGCTTTGCCCTGTGGCCTATGCTCAACCCCTGTACAGGATAAAGCCGGGAACTGGTTGTGTTCCCGGCTTCGGTTCCTCCGGATTGTGGGCGTTTTTTCCGGACCGTTCCCCACCTCGCAAATTGTCGGTAGGGCGAGGCTCCGGCCGAGCCTTTCCTACCCCACGCTTACGAACATCCCAAACTCTCGCCGCAATTCAGGCACTTATAACAAGCTCCGTTGCGCACTGCCATGTGACCGCAGTTCGGGCAAGTCGGCGCGTCCATTTGGAAGTGCGCCACGCTCGCGCTCAAGCTCGTGACTTGATGCGTGTGTCCGTGCGTCGGTTTGCTATGACTATGGCTGTGGCCATGGCCATTAGAAGGCTCTTCACTTTTGAGCACGATATCCGTGTCATCAGCCGAAATCGCCAACTCAGCTACCGGTCGGTTCACCTTTTTTTTTACTTCTTCCATTAACCCGGGCATCGACAGTTCAGGCTGATTGCGCACCGCCGTGTTCGCATCGCGATACCCCGGGATGAACTGCAGCGCCAACCAACGGAACACGTAATCGATAATCGACGCCGCATTGCGAATCTCCGGATTCTTCGTGAACCCAGACGGCTCAAACCGCTGATGCGCGAACTTCTTCAAGAGCGCCTCCATCGGCACGCCGTATTGCAGCGCGAGGCTCGTCAACGTGCCGATGGCATCCATCAACCCACCAATCGTCGAACCCTCCTTGGCCATGGTAATAAATAGTTCGCCCGGCTGACCGTGTTCGAACAGGCCAACCGTCAAATAACCTTCGTGACCGGCGATATCGAACTTATGCGTCATCGCCGTGCGCGTATCCGGCAAGCGCCGGCGCAAGGGTTGACCTGCCACGACGCGAAGCTTTTCAATCTCCGTCTCGAGCAACTTCAACTTCTCCGCGACACTCGTAGTCTCTCCACCTTCATTCGTTTTGCTCGTGTTCAACGGCTGCGAGCGCTTCGAGCCGTCGCGATAAATCGCCACGCACTTCAACCCCATCTTCCAGGCTTGAACGTAAGCGTCTTGAATATCTTCCACCGTGCAATCGTTCGGCAAATTAACCGTCTTGGAAATCGCACCGCTGATGAACGGCTGCGTCGCCCCCATCATCTTCAAGTGCGCCATGTAGCTGATGCTGCGCTTGCCGCGAAACGCCTTGAACGCGCAATCGAACACCGGCAAATGCTCAGGCTTCAAACCGCTCTGCACCGGCGTGCCGTTGTCATCGACATCTTCAATCGTGTCGTATTTCTCGATGTGCGCGATGATGCTTTTCACATCCGCCGCGGTATAACCGAGCCGTTTCAGCGCAGCCGGAACGGTTTGGTTCACAATCTTCAACATGCCGCCACCGGCGAGCAGTTTGTATTTCACCAGCGCGATGTCGGGCTCAACACCTGTCGTGTCGCAATCCATCAGGAACGCAATCGTCCCCGTCGGCGCGAGCACCGTGACCTGTGCGTTTCGATAACCAACGACCGTCTTATTGACCTCGGTCTGACCTGCTGTGAGCGCACGCGTCCAGCACTTGTGCGCTTCATCTTTGAGGTAAGTAAACTCGTCAGCGACCTGAATACTTTCAACCGCGTCGCGATGTTGGCGAATCACGCCAAACATCGATTCAACATTGTCCGACTTAATCGGCTTCGGAACATGCGAACAACGCGCGTCGTGGAAACCAGCGAACGCACCTTTGATCTTCGCGATTTCGGCCGACTGCTCATACGCAGTGCCCGTCATCATCGCCGTGATCGAACCCGCCAAGGCCCGTCCCGGGTCAGAGTCATACGGCAAACCATAGCTCATGCTTAACGAGCCAAGGTTCGCGAAACCCAATCCGAGCGTGCGGAAAATATGTGAGTTCTCGGCGATTTCCTTCGTCGGATAACTCGCGTTATCGACGAGAATTTCCTGCGCCGTAATATAAATCTTCACCGCCGCCTGGAACCGTTCGAAGTCAAAGCGTCCACCTTCGCACTTGAACTTCATCAAGTTCAACGACGCCAGATTGCACGCCGTGTTGTTCAGGAACACATATTCCGAGCACGGATTCGTCGAATGAATCGGCTCAGTGCCTTTGCAAGTGTGCCAGCGCTGGATCGCGCCGTCGTATTGCAAACCAGGATCGCCGCAGATCCATGTGCCTTGAGCGATCTTGTGCAACAAAGTCTTCGCATCCTTTTTCTGGAGCGGTTTGCCGTCCGTCGTTTTGCGCGTCCACCATTCTTTCCCATCCATGGCGGCCTGCATGAACTCGTCGCTGATGCGCACCGACAGATTTTCGTTCTGATACATGACGCTGCCGTAAGCCTCGCCATTGTAAGAACCGTCATACCCCTGCTCAATCAACGCCCACGCCTTCTTCTCTTCCTTCTGCTTGGCGTCGATAAATTCTTCGATGTCACCGTGCCAATCGCGCAACGTATTCATCTTCGCCGCACGACGCGTCTTGCCGCCGCTTTTCACCACGTTGGCAACCTGGTCGTAAACGCGCAGGAACGACAACGGTCCACTCGGACGTCCGCCACCGCTCAACTTCTCGCGGCTCGAACGCAACGGACTCAAATCCGTGCCTGTGCCCGAACCAAACTTGAACAACATCGCCTCGCTCGACGCGAGCTGCATGATGCTCTCCATGTTATCGTCGACCGATTGAATGAAACACGCGCTGCCCTGCGGATATTCATACTGCGTGTTGGCGCGTTCAGCCTGCCCGGTCTTCTCGTTGAAGAACCACATGCCGCGCGCGGAATTTTTTCCGACGCCGTACTGGTGATACAAACCGACGTTGAACCAAACCGGCGAATTAAACGCGCCATATTGATTCACGCAAAGCCAGCTCAACTCTTCATAGAACAGCTCGCCCTTTTCCTTGCTGAAATAACCATCGCGAATACCCCAATCCGCGATCGTGCGGCAAACGCGATGAACCAATTGCTTCACCGACGTCTCGCGTTCAGGCGTGTTCAGTTCGCCATAAAAATATTTCGACACCACAACCTTCGTCGCGAGCTGCGACCAGGTCTTCGGCACCTCAACACCTTCCTGTTTGAAGATGACCTTGCCGGCGTCATCCGTGATTTCGGCCGTGCGCCGATCCCATTCGATCTGTTCGAACGGCTTCACCTTCGCATCGCTAAAAATGCGGGTGAATTCGAGCGATTTACCACTGCCTTTGCTCGCCCGGTTGCGACGACTGGTTGTGGTGCTGGTTTCGAGACGGTTGTTCCCGCTGCGGGCCTTGGCTCGTGAGCGTTGTTGGGGAGGAGTAACGAGCTGATCGCGCGTATCAATCATGGCCGTGCCTTTTGGATTTAATTTGGCTAAATATGTTGCATCGAGGGCGCAAACACCGGTTTGCCACCGCCTGAGCCTCCCAGGTCCCGCAAATGCTTAAAAACGAACAATTCCCTACAGCTTGGTAGCGACTTTCACCGCTGGGTATATACCCCCTGTAGGGATGCGATGCAATCTAAGCACTAGCTGTTGTGGTGTAAAGAGATTTTTGAAAAAAAGTTATTGGTGCGCTTATTCCCAATATTTACAGGCCTTTTTCGCAACTTTCCTGCGCAAAACCGTCTACTTTTCCACCTTGTGAACAACTGCCCCTATATAACTTGTGAATAACTTTCCGTGCCCAGTTTCGACTGTACGGATCGCAAGGCATCGTCGTTGTGCTCAAGGGTATTAAAAGGCACTGAAAGGCATTAAAAGGTATTGCAGGGTAGTGAAATATTTTTTTTGCCATTGTTTTCGACATGTTTGGTCGAGTCCGGTCCGCCGGAACGTCCGGTTCGCAATTGTTGAAGATGAGGCAGAAATGATGCAGAAATAGTGCAGTTTTCATGATATCAGGTGAGAAAAGGGCAACAAAAGGAACCGGAAAAGATTTTTTTGGGACACATCGAAGGCTGATTGAGCCCGGTATAGCAGCATTTGAGTCGGCCCAAGAGTACTTTTGAGTACTTAAAAGTACCTAAGAGTACCTTTTTTCGATTATTTTTCATTGGCCCCCCAGCTTGACGTGACCAAACGTGACCAAACGTGACCGAGTGCGGGAATTTGAACCACGACCGGAAGTTCCGGCTCCTGATGAAAGCCGAAATAATACTGCTGTCGGGCGATTCGGATATAGTCAGGACCGGACACACGGCATTGAAAGCCACTAAAAGCCATTGAAAGCCATTCCAGGCCACTGAAATAATTTTTTTTGGCATTGTTTTCGAGTGTTGTGGTGGAGTCCGGTCGCCGGAACGCCCGGTTCGCGGGAACGCCCCGTTTGTGCTTTTTGCAAGACGAGGCGGAAATGAGGCAAAAATAGTGCAGTTTTCATGATGTCAGGGTTCAACAAAGGAAGTAAAAGGAAGCGAATTGAGTTTTTTTGAGAAAGTGATCCGCAGCGAAAGACAGACTGAGCCACCCAAAAGCACGCATTGCAATGGGCCCAAGAGTATTTCTGAGTATAAAAAGTATTTAAAAGTATTTTTTTTCCGTTTTTTCGGGCTGGACCGGCTAAAACTGAACTTTTCTGTATGTTTGGTGTACAACCCTTGTTTATCGTTTGGAAACACCGTGGCTGGTCGTGCAGGTGCGCAGGGAGAGAACGCAAAGGCGCAAAGACGCAAAGAGGATTAACCACAGAGGGCGCAGACTCATCGACGAAGGCCAACATATTGGTATCCGGCGGACGCTTTGTAATATTCATGGGCTCACTTTACCAGGGGGAGTAGGACAGTTACGGGGGTAGTCTCCAAATATTTTCAAAGATTCTTCAATTACATGTCTCGCGAAGGGCGCGAAGGCGCAAAGGGGCTGCAACTTTTTGAGCGGTCCATCTATTTTGGCGATGGAGGCGAGTTCCGGACCCACCCACCCCCCGTACCCCCTCTGGACCCGTCACCCCGTCCCAAGGCCCGTAAACATTGGTGGTTTTAGCGTTTTAACCCGTCCCGCGGGACGGGTCAGAGCGGGTCAGAGCCGTCCCAAGCAGCTGATTTGGGACAATAAGTAACTGGGAATCGGAACCGCCACCCCCCACCCCACCGGGGTGTTAGACCCGTCAGGCCGTCAGGAACGTTGATGGTCAACGGGTTGGACGGCAAGTCAGCCGTCAGGCTGACGGCAGGCACCCGTCAGGTTGACGGGAAACCCGTGAGATTAGAACAAATTGTTTTAACGTTCGCTGCCGCGAACCGCCTGACGGCAGGCACCCCTCAGGCGACAGAGCCGTTGAGAGCAAGTCGCTCCAAACCTAATTTGGTTTCCAATTGCCTGCGCTCCACGTTGCACCCAAAGATAAAGAGAAGAGCCAAGCAGGACGCCACTTGTGGGTAAGGCAAAGAGGGTGTAACCGGTTGCCCGTTGTCTGCGTATTCCTTTATAGAGCGTCATGTGCGCTCGGCCAAATATGTATATGAACACACGATCTTTATTGCTCGCCTTTGCTGCCGTCGCGTTTGTTTCTTCGTCGCACGCAGGATCGCTCCAGCGGGCGGATGTTCCGGCGGAACCGGGATGGGTTGCTCACGTTGACCTGGACGCGGTTCGACCGACGCCGGTCGGGCAATTCATTCTCCAGGAGATGGATAAACCGGAAGTGCAGCGGAAGTTTGCGGCGTTTAATCTGATTTTCAATTTCGATCCGCGCACGCAATTGCACGGGATGACGGTGTATGGCATGACGAAATCGCCGGAAGACGGCGTGCTGATGGTTTATGGCGATTTTGATGCGGGCCGGCTCACCAAACTGGCGGAAGCGGCGCACGACTATAAATCGACCACGCACAACAAGCACGTGATTCATAACTGGATCGATGAGGAGAAGATAAAGAAGCAGAAGGAAAGCAGGGCGAAGAAGCCGGGC
>JAQGOW010000634.1 GCA_028293405.1 Verrucomicrobiales bacterium | reverse complement strand
TGCGCCGTTCGATTTTGACCGAGAAACTCGCGCGTCGTGGCCAGCATATTGCCCGCGAATACAGTGTTGATCCGTTTGAATTGATGCGCGTCGGTGAAGTCATGGAAACAGAAATTCCGACCGTTCCTGCCGATCTTTCGTTGAGCGATTTGTCCGACCGAATCGCAAAGGGCGATCCGACCGTTAGCCGTCGCCAAGCAGTCCTGGTCGTGAGCGCGACTGGGGAACTGGAGGGCATTATCACCCGCGGCGACATCATGCGCCATTTACAAACGGATCGGCTCCAAATCAAAGCGTTTGAGGCCGGGCGCAAAGAGCTGATCGTCGCGCATCCGGATGAATCGCTGCACAGCGCTGTTGCAAAAATGCTCAAATACGATGTAGGACGTTTGCCCGTCGTTGATCGTGGCGACCACAGACGCATCGTTGGTTATCTAGGACGCGCTGATATTTTGGCGGCGCGGTTGCGCGGGCATGAAGAAGAGGAAGTGCGCGAAAAAGGGCCGGTCTTGAAGACTATTCTCAAAGCGCCCCAAATTGTCGGGCGCTAAATATATATGCTCACTCTCAGTTTAAAATTCGGACTCGCACTCGGTTTCGGCCTTATGATTTTGGCGCTGCTCTAGCAGCGTTGACGTGCATAGCCGCGCAGGTCAAAGTGACTACGCGCCTATGAAATCTTTTGCCGCCGCGATCGCGCGCGTATTGTTCGTCGCCCTTGTTTGGACCTCACAAGTCTTCGGTCAAAACGAGGGCAGTCCCGGCGTCTATCAGGGTCGTCACATTGCTCCGGTCATGGGACATCAAGGCGCTGAATGGCTCGAACGCCCAGAACGCCAGGCCGAAGAGCGGCCTGATGTTCTACTCGAAGCGCTCAAGTTGAAACCCGGCATGAGCGTCGCCGACCTTGGCGCTGGCACAGGATATTTTACATGGCGCTTGGGCAAGCTCGTTGCGCCGCGCGGGTCAATTTACGCGGTCGAAATTCAGCAGGAGATGCTCGATATGCTGGCGACGAACGTCATCGCACACGGAGTTACCAATTTCCATTCGGTTTTGGGGACGGTGAGCGACACTCGGTTACCGGCGAACAAAATTGATCTCGTGTTGATGGTCGATGTGTATCACGAATTCGATCATCCGCGCGAAATGTTGCAGTCGATTTACCGGTCATTGAAGCCAGACGGCAAAGTTGTTTTTGTAGAATACCGCGCTGAAGACCCGACCGTGCCGATCAAACGCGTGCACAAAATGTCGGTGGCGCAGGTGCGGAAGGAAGCGGAACTGTTCCCACTGAAATGGGTTGAGACGATTGAGACGCTGCCGCGTCAGCACATCATCATTTTCCAAAAGAAACCTACGTTGCCAACTCCACGCAACGCGTCTCCCGCACAACGGTAATTTTGATTTGCCCGGGATACTGCAGTTCTTCTTCGATTTTTTTCGCGACGTTGCGGGCGAGCACGAAGGCTTCGTCATCCGTAATTTTTTCCGGCTGCACGAGCACGCGCAGTTCGCGACCAGCTTGGAGGGCGAAACATTTTTCCACGCCTTCAAACGAAAGACCGATGCGTTCGAGGTCTTCGACGCGTTTGATGTAGGTAAGAATTGTTTCCGAACGCGCGCCGGGACGGGCGGCGCTGATGGCGTCGGCGGCACCGACAAGCACGCCGAGTAAATTCTTTTCCGCTTCGCCATGGTGCGAAGCGACGCCAGTGACGACATCGGGGGATTCGCCGTGACGCTTAATGAAATCGGCGCCCACGATCGCGTGAGGCCCTTCGACCTCGTGATTCATAGCTTTGCCGATGTCGTGAAGCAAACCGGCGCGTTTCGCGGTTGCGACGTCGACTCCGATTTCGCCCGCCAGCAAGCCCATGATGTGCGCGACCTCGACGGAGTGTTGCAAGAGATTTTGGGTGAAGCTGCGACGGAAATGGAGGCGGCCGAGCAGCTTGACGATTTCCGGATGCATCGGCGCGAGGCCGAGTTTGATGACGGCGTCGTTACCGCAACGCTGAATCATTTCATCCATCTCTTGCGAAACTTTGGCGACCACTTCTTCGATGCGCGCCGGATGAATGCGACCATCGAGAATCAAACGCTGCATCGCTTCGCGCGCGATTTCACGACGCACCGGGTCGAACCCGGAAAGAACAATGGACCCTGGGGTGTCATCGATCAAAACGGTCACTCCAGTAGCGGCTTCAAATGAGCGAATATTGCGACCTTCACGACCAATAATGCGCCCTTTGATTTCGTCGTTCGTGATTGAGATCGCGCAGGTGGAATTTTCAGTCGTGTATTCGCCGCCGTAACGAAGGATCGCGTTGGCGATAATGTGACGAGCTTTTTCTTCCGCATTCGTTTTAGCGTCTTCGAGAATGCGCTGACAAAGCTTCGCGGCATCGCGTTGGGCTTCCTGCTCAATCTGTTTACTGAACGCAGCACGCACATCGGCTTCGTTCAATTTGGCGAGACAGGCGAGTTGCTGGCGGCGACTGAGAACGAGATCGGCTGCTTCGGCCCGCAAATGTTGCAACTCGACGAGACGAACATCGCACTCCTCTTTCTCGTTGCGCAACAACTTCTCTTGCTGCACCAGATTGTCGAGTTGCCGGTTGAGAATAGTTTCGCGCTCGATCAAGCGCTGTTCAACGGCCGAAAGCTCCTTTTGGCGTTGGGCGGCGAAAGCTTCCGTGTCAGTGCGGAGCTTGAGGGAATGTTCGTTGGCTTCGAGGCGCGCTTCGCGAATGATGGCTTCAGCCTGACGTTTCGCATCGTCGAACATCGCCTCCTGTTTGGATTTGATTTGGGCGCGCACGCCACGGTCGCGCCAGCGCAACATGTAGAACGCCGACGCTGTGCCAAGCACGAAGATGCCGGCTCCGGCCACGATTGAATCTGTCGAAAGCATTATTTCAACTGTCCTGCTATGCAAACTCGATGAACCGTGTCGGTGTGAGGACACAATTCATGCGGATATCATGCGCTTCAGCAGGGATTCGCTGGACGAGCTGTTCATCAAACGCGACTCCACATTTGATTCCGACAACGTTGGCGAGCAGACGGTCGTAATGACCTTGCCCACGTCCGAGCCGGTGCCCAGTCACGTCGAATGCTACTCCAGGAACGAGGATCAAGTCCAGATGGTTTGCAGGAAATTCCGCGCAAGTTGCAGCGGGTTCGATGATGCCAAACTTGCCAGCGGCGCAGTCGCGTTGAGCGTGCGAAATTTTGAATGGCACGTACGACTTGGTGGCTTCGACAAATTTTGGGAGCGCGACACTTTTGCCGGAGGCGAGTGCTACGTCGAACAAAGGAGCGAAATCCAACACATCGATCAACGCGGAATAGAACATCACCGACTTAACCTGCGCCCAAACTTTTTGTTCACGCAAGCGAGCGCAGGCGAGAGCGGACGCGCGCACGCGTTGTTCGGGGGTGATGGCGTGCAATTTGGCACGCACTACGAGGCGCAAATCTTTTTTGGGGATCGCCGCCATCTCTATCGCGCTCGGCGCATTTTACCGCGACGCTTGCTCGTTGGTCCACCGGGCCTTGGTGTTCTGCTGGGGCCTGTCGTTCTGCTTGGTCTGCCGGGGCGGCTTGGTCGAGTTGGCCTGTGCAACATGCCGGGGCCGCCTTTTGTTTTGCCCGAGCTTGGCGGAGGATTTTTCTGAAATTTTCGTTTCGGCGCAATAGTCTTTGGCCGTTCCCGCGCGAGCAAAATAATCGGGCAACCTTCAAACCCAAACTTGGCGCGCATCTCGTTCGTCAGATATTTTTTATACTGATCGGAGAACAAGTCTTCACGATTGACGAAAAGCAAAAAGACTGGCGGCGCTTGTTTGACCTGCGTGGCGTAGAAAAATTTGAGCCGATGTCCAGCGGAGGTCGGCGGCTGGCGCTGAACGATCGCATCGTTGAGCATGCGATTCAGGATCGACGTAGGAACCTTCTGCTGCAACTGCGCGGCGACAAAGCGAATGGACTCCAACAGCCGATCGAGATGAAAACCGTCTTTAGCCGAGGTGAAAATGACGGGCGCGTAATCGAGGAAGAACAGCTGCTCCTGCACCCATCCACCGAAGTCGGCCAGCGTGGTCAGCGGTTTCTCCTGACCCTCGCGTTTGGTTTGGGCACGCATCTGTTCGCGAAGTTCCGCGCGGCCTTGCTCTAGTCCGGGCCTAACAAGGTCCCACTTGTTGATGACCAGGATGCACGCTTTCTTACTGTCGATGATTTTGCCGGCGACCTTTTTGTCCTGCGCAGTCACACCGGCTTCGGCGTCGACGACAAACACGACAATGTCGCTACGTTCAATAGATTCTTCGGTGCGTTTGACGCTGAAAAATTCGACCGAATCATCCACGCGACGTTCCTGGCGAACACCGGCGGTATCGATGAAAACGTAACGCTGACGGACGCCTTCGGTTTCGATTTCGAACGGCACATCAACGGAATCACGAGTCGTCCCCGGGATTGCCGAAACAATGACGCGTTCGGATTGCGTCAGTTTATTAATGAGCGACGACTTGCCAACATTTGGCCGACCGACGATCGCGAGTTTCAGCGTCGGTGTCGTATCGGGAGCATTCGCCCCTGGCACTGCTTCAGGCAAAAACGAAATCGCTCGAGCCATCAACGCTTCGACACCGCGTTGATGAATGGCGCTGACTGGAAAGGTATCGTCAAAACCGAGTTCGGAAAATTCATCCACGCCGGGTTCGGCTTTGTCACTGTCAACTTTGTTGATAGCAACCAGAACACGCTTGTTCGAGCCGCGCAAACGCTCCGCAACCTCGCGGTCGAGAGCGACGACGCCATCCTGCACATTAACCACCAGGATGATTACGTTCGCCGCTTCAATCGCAATTTCAACCTGCTCAACAGTGGCTTTCGTAATGACATCGGTGGCTTTCTCGCGTCGCAGCAAACCGATACCACCGGTATCAACCAGCATGAATGATTTGCCGTTCCATTCGGCCTCGGCGGTGACACGATCCCGGGTGACGCCCGGTTCATCGTGAACAATAGCGATGCGTTTGCCGACAATCCGGTTGAAAAGCGCGGATTTACCGACATTCGGGCGACCGACGATAGCAATTAGTCCAGTCATGGCTCTGTAGGCAATTCTGTCATGGAATTGGCCTGTGTCAAAAGTTGTGCACCGCAATAATAAAACGCACCCCGCGTGTTTAACAGGCGGGGTCCGACAGGTGCTAAATTGAAGGTGTTGCCGATGAACTTCTAGTCATCAGCATGGCGTGCCTGCAGCATCGCCGTGAAACGTGCAGCTTTGGTCTTGCGACGCTTCTTTTCGCTCGGCTTTTCGAACCGGCGATGGAGGCGGACTTGCTGCAGCGTTTGTTCGCGTTCGAGCTTCTTCTTGAAACGGCGAAGTGCCTTATCAACAGGCTCACCTTTTTTCAGTTTTACTTCGGTCATAATTAATTCTGTTTTCGGGCCGTTCGCAAAACCTCGTATCCCACGAGCCTTTGACTCCGCTCATCCCAAAGTCGGAATGTGAACGATTTTAAGCTGGTTAGCAAGGTAACCGGCTTAACGGTCTGAAATAGTGGCTCAGCTTCATGGCATTTCTCAAGATGATAATTTGGAATACGCGGGCTGAGGTGGTGAATATGGTGAAAACCAATGTTGCCGGAGAACCATTGCATGACCTTCGGCAGCTTATAAAATGAGCTGCCTTGCAACGCCGCGGTGCTGTAATCCCACTTTTCACTGCGTTCCCAATATACGCCT
>JAQGOW010000625.1 GCA_028293405.1 Verrucomicrobiales bacterium | reverse complement strand
TGTGTTGCCGGCAAAAGTATTATCGGAGGAAATGGCGAGAGTGCCAGTGCCGGATTTGGTAAGAGCGAGCGCGCCAGCCAGCACGTCGCTGCCGATGGCTCCCTGAATCGTTGTCAGGTTATTCGTCACCGAAATGATGCGCGAATTTGTTCCGAACGTGACTGAGCCCGTGAACGTAAGGTCATTGGTGCCCCCGATATTCAAGCTACCGCTCATGAGCAGATTGTTGTGAACGGTGCGCGCGCCGTTGTAGGCCTGGAATCCACCGCCGCTTTGATAGACCGTGCCGCTGCCCAATGGCCCGGAACTAGGAGCGCCGGGCGATCCTGTCGAATCCAAACCAAGCGCGATATAGCCAGCATTATTGCTGACGCCGCCGCTGTAATTGTTGTCGCCGAGTAGAATCACGCGACCAGTGGAAGTCTTGCGAATGCTTCCGCTGCCGCTGATCAAACCGCTAAAGACGTGGTCGGGTGAAGTGCTGGCGTTGTCGAACGTGAGTTGCGAACCGCCCGTGTCGCCACCGACTCCGACGACAATCGGTTGCGCCCAACTCGTGCCGTTCGTCAGCACGAGATCAAACTGACCGCCTGCGGCAGATGTTGCATTTTTAATCGTCAAAGTGCCGCCCGTCGCCGTCCACAAACCGCCCGCGCGCATTTGCACATAGCCGGCACCGGTGTTCGTGTTCTGAACCGTCGTATCAACATTCATCACCACTGGGCACAAAAGCGTCGTTGCCGCCGTGCGATTCGCGCTCTGCATCAACGTGCCGCCGGATAGTTGCAGCGTTCCGGAACCCAACTGCCCGCTCGCGCCGAGAATAATAACGCCGTTTGAATGAATCGTTCCGCCCGTGTAAGTATTCGCGCCGTTTAACGTAACAGTGCCCGTGTTGATTTTAGTCGCGCGCCCCGAACCATTAATGATCGGAGCAATTGCTCCACTCGCGCGCAGGTCGAGCAGGTTCGTCACGGTCAAAGTTCCTGCGCCACTGATTGCGCTCGAGCTGCTGTTCACCACCAACGTCTTCAGCACTTGATTGGTTCCAGCGTTGCCCACATTCATACTGCCGCCGGCGAGCGTCACCGTGTTGCCGTCCGGGATGACGTGGTTGTTGTCGCACGTCAAAGTGCCACCGCTGATATTGAGATTGTTGGTGAAGGTGTTGCTCGGGCTCCACAAACTGAGACTGACCGTGCTGACCGTCAGCGTTCCATTGCCAACGCTCGTGATCGGGTGATCTGCCGTGACCGTGATCGTCCCAGAACTACCCGTCAACGTGCTCGCTGCGCCAAGCGCGATCGAACGATTCAAAACGAATGCCAGCGTTGTGTTCACGCTCATCGTGCCGCCGTTCAATGTCAGAAATCCCGGCGTGTCGCCGCCGACACCAAACCGGTTCGGCGCAGCAAACGCAGAAGTGCCTGCGTTGAAGTTGAACTTCGTCACGTTGCCAGTGGAATTGTTGAAGCTGACCGTGCCTGCGCCGCTCTTGGTGATTGTCCCCGCGTACGGATTGTTATTGGTCAAACCGAGGCCACTCGCCACGACGATACTCGAACCGGCGTTGTAAGTGATCGTCGAAGTGCCGCTGAACACGTAGGGCGTGTTGACGTTCATCGTACCTTTAAAGGTGATCGCCGAGCTGATGGTGTTTGTGGTCGGGCCCGAGCTCGCTTCGAAAACGGCGCTGTCACTGTTGGCGTTGGTCCAGATGGTTGTGAACGGGCCAGCGGCAGCGGTGCCAAAGTGCGCCGTCGTCGTGTCCCACGTGCCGGCACCGCCTTCATTTACGCCGTCGCCACTCCAGTAGAGGGTAGCGGCGCTCAAGTGTGCACAGGTGAAAAGCAATATTGTTCAAAAGCCGACAGAAGCTTTTTTAAGCATAAGGAAACGTTGGTTTTGGGTTGAGTTGAGCTGAACAGGGACGGCTAAACTGGAACAGTCGCTATCGATAAAGCAGTAGGCGAGTTAGCCATGACGTCCGTTGATTAAACGGGAATGCGAGTATCGAGTCAACGTTACTGTGCGCGAGTCCAAGTTCAGTTAGCCGCGCGTGGTAACAACTCCTTGGAGTTCAGGCTTTCAGCTTTTCCGGATACGCTAAAGCTTGAACTCCAACTTCAGCCAATCTCCCACTTGCGGGAAATCGTTTCACGCGTACCGTGCTGAGCCTTTCTCAGGACGGGATGCTCGTGGCAAATGGTTCCGGCAAGGGGCGAGATACAAGATTCATGTCATCAAAAATGTCCCGTTCCGCCCGGTATGCACTGGCGGTCGCCATCATCGGCGTCGCGACCATGTTGCGAATGGTGTTAAGTAGATCAATCGGCCCTGATTTTCCTTTCGCTACTTATTACATCGGTGTGACCGTCGCCGTCTGGGTGTGCGGAACGGCTCCTTCCATCATGGCGTGCCTTCTCGGCTATATCGGTGCCGAGTATTTTTTCTATGGCGGACCGGCAATCGCTGCCGACCCGGTCGCAGTTCTCATGTATTTCGCCGTGACTTTTGCCATCATCGGGGTGGGCCGTTCCATGCTGCATGCCAAGCGCCGCATCGATGCGAGCATGGCAGAAGCCAAACGCCGCAACCACGAGTGCGAACAGGAAATTGGCCGTCGTCAACGTGTCGAACAGGAACTCGATGCCGCGAAACAAACGTTGGCCGATTACACGCACACACTCGAAGAGCAGGTCGCCGAACGTACCGAAAAGCTCACCCAAACCGTCAAGTCGCTCGAAGGTTTTTGTTACAGCATCGCGCATGATCTACGCACGCCCATTCGCGCGATGCAGGGTTACGCAATCGTGCTCGCCGAGGAATGTGCGCTCAATGCGCCTGCGAAGGAATACACGCGCAAAATCAGCGACTCCGCTTGTCGCATGGACCAACTCGTCCAGGACTTGTTGGCTTACGGCCGCTTGACCCATGAGCCGGTGGCGTTGAGTGCGGTCGATGTCGAATCGGTGCTCGATCAATTGCTTTCCCACATGCAGGACGAGACGCATGACGCGCAAGTTTCGGTTCTGCGACCCTTGCCCAAAGTTTTGGCGCAACCCACGATTCTCACGCAGGCGCTCGGCAATCTAATTCGCAACGCCCTCAAGTTTGTGAAACCGGGGACGATGCCGAACATCTACATTCGCGCCGAAGAATTGCCGTATTCGATCCGCATTTGCATCGACGACAACGGCATTGGCATCGACCAACAGTATCACGACAAAATTTTCAACGTCTTCGAACGTCTCCATCACCCCGAAGAATATCCCGGCACAGGCATCGGTCTGGCGATTGTCAAAAAAGGCGTCGAACGTCTTGGCGGTCGCGTCGGTTTAAATTCAATGCCGGGCAAGGGAAGTTGCTTCTGGATTGAACTCGAAAAAGCCGGTGCAGCCGTCGGCAAAGTGGTCAACGGTGCCACCAACAAAATGCTCTCGCAAGCGAGCTAAGGCCGCTTCTTGTATTTGTTGTAAAGTCGCGTGTGGCGGCTCTCGAGTGACATCTCTTTGCCGGCAATCCAAACGTGATGAACTTTCGCGCGCAGATCGAGGATGCTGCCGTCGCACGCAAATAACGTCGCGTCTTTGCCGGGTTCGATGGAGCCAAGTTTATCAGCCACACCAGCCGCTTGCGCTGGATACAAGGTCACACCTTTGATCGCTTCGTCTTCGGGCAAACCGAACGCAACGGCTTGCGCAGCTTCGTAGGGCAGGTTCTTGATCAGCGACGCGATGAACGTGCTGCCGCCTAAACTGAAAATCACTTTCACACCGGCTTTACGCAGTTTTTCCGGCGCGGCGTAGTGCGATTCGTAAGACTCGTAATCGTGCGCGGGCTGTTGATAAGTGTGTTCCCAAATCACCGGAATATTTTTCTGCGCGAGCAAATCGGCGGTCATCCAGGAGTCGCGTCCGCCAGCGATGATGATTTTGAAATGGTTCGTATCCGCCCATTTCACAGCCGCTTTGATTTCACGAACGTCATCGGCGTGAACGGTAATTGGTAATTCGGCGCGCACAAACGGCCGCATCGCTTCCCACGACGGATTGCGACCGGGATCAACAGCGGCATTTGTTTTGGCTACGTCACGGGCCACAGTGTAGGCGCGGGCATCCTGGAAAAAGTCGTCGAGCGCTTTGAGTTTATTCGTGCGTTCCTTCGCCTGGTCCTCGGGTGATTTCCATTTCGCTTTGTCCTTCACCTTCTCTTTTGGCGTGAGATCCAGATCCATATCCGGCCAATACACATGAAGTGCAATCGGCTTTTTGTAAGCCATCTGTTCGCTCGTCCAACCATCGAGCACCACAAGACCGGATTGGCCCGCGGCGATGTTGCCTTGCGGCGCGGGCTCGATGTGCGTGACGCCATTGGCGCGAGCCACCGGCAACAGCTCGGAATCAGGGTTTACCGCGACCCACGATTTCACGTCGGGCACGAAATCGCCAACTTCGCGTTCATCCAGAGTCGAACGGACGCCGCTGAGTTCGGTCAGGCCGAGCGAAGTATCCAACGCGATCATCCCGGGATAGAGATGCTGGCCTTTGAGGTCGATCGCCGACGCGCTGCTTTCGATGTGAGCGGAGACTTCTTTGATTTTCCCGTTCTCGATCAGGACGTCGCCGGGATTGAGAGTAGCGCCGGTGACGGTGTGGACGATGCCGTTGCGGAGCAAGAGCTGTTCGGCAGACGCAGTGAGAGCGAACAACGAACAGCCTAGAATAACGCTGAACATGGAACCTTGAACTTTGAACATTGAACGCACTTTCATTGTTCGTCCTCCGTGCAGTGGCGGACTTTGCCGTCGTATCGGTGTTCTAAACTCACTTCAAAAAATTTCTTCTTCGCTGCACCGCTGCCGTCTTTATCGCTGTCGCCCTTTGCCGACTTCTTCGCTTTCTCAATCAACGCGGCTCGCTCTTTGTCGATCGCCACAAAACGTTGCTTCGACTGATCGTGATCAAAATATTTTTTGCCATCAATCCACGTCTGTAAACACATGCTCGACGAATCGAGTGGATTTTTATTCCAGATGGCGAGGTCGGCATCTTTACCGACTTCAATTGAGCCAACGTATTTATCAATGCGCAATTGCTTCGCTGGATTGAGCGTAACGAACTTGAGCGCCTCCACTTCAGGCGTGCCGCCGTATTTCACAGCTTTAGCCGCTTCGAGGTTCAAGTGACGCGCGAGGTCGGACGAATCCGAGTTGAACGAAACGACCACGCCGCGTTCGCGCATGAGGCTGCCGTTATACGGAATGGCATCATAGACTTCGAATTTGTAAGCCCACCAATCGGCAAACGTCGACCCGCCGACTTTTCCGTCCGCAAGTTCCTCGGCAACTTTGTAGCCTTCCAAGACGTGCTGGAACGTGCCGACTTGAACACCGAAACTTTGCATCAGCCGCAGAAGCATCAAAATTTCGTCCTGCCGATACGAGTGACTGTGGATCCAGCGTTTGCCTTGCAAAATCTCTACGATCGCTTCCAGTTCGAGATCGCGTCGCGGCGGAATTTTAGCGGCGTCCGATTTCGATTTCGGTGAACCGTCAGCGCTGGTGCCTTTGTAATCGTCCCATTGCTTCAAATAACGCTGCGCGGCGATGAATCGATTCCCGATGAACGTTTCCACGCCCATGCGCGTTTGCGGAAAGCGGGTTTTGTATTTTTCACCCCAGTTCGATTGCTTCACGTTTTCACCAAGCGCGAACTTAATCCCTTGTGGCGCGGCTGCGAATTTCAGGTCTTCGGGACTGGCCCCGTCGCGCAGTTTGATCACTTGGTTTTGTCCACCAATCGGATTGGCCGAACCGTGAAGCAAGCTGCACGCGGTCAGGCCCCCGGCGAGTTGCTCATATATATTAGGCGTTTCAGAATTCACGACGTCACCGATGCGAACCATCGCGGTGCTCGGGATCGTGCCTTCGTTCACGTCGCCCAGAATCATGCTGTGATTGTGGCAATCGATCAGGCCAGGCGTGACGTGTTCGCCTTTGGCGTCGATGACCAATTCATCGCCGTCGCGATCGTAACTAAAGTTGCCGACCTGCGAGATTTTGCCGTTCTCGATGAGGATCGAAGCGTTCGTGAGAATGCCGTCCTTTGCGCAGGTCCAAATCGTCGCATGCTCAATGAGAATAGCGCCCGCATTGGTGAGCGGCCCCCGACCATCCAACGGGGAACGTGCGACGCGCGGTTTTGGTGGTTCGGGCTTTTTATCCTTGCTGACTTTTTCTTTATCTGACTTTTCCGGTTCCGATTTGGCTTTGGCAGATTTCTCCGATTTCTCCGCCTCCGTTGGTTCGGGTGCCGGAGATTTTTCGGGTTCGACAACTTTCGGTGTCGCAGTCGTCGGCTTGGTTTCTTCGTCTTTTTTGTCGTCGGCTTTGCTATCCGACTTCGGCTCTTCGAAATCAGTGCGATAAAAACGTCCCTCAATCCACACGCTCTGCACTTTGGATTCAGGATCGAAATAGCCTTTGCCGTTTACCACAGTGAGGTTGGCCAGTTTGCCCGCTTCGATCGTGCCGACTTGATTATCCAGGCCACAAAGCTTTGCGGGAACAGTCGTCAATGCCGCGAGCGCATCCGCTTCGGTCAGGCCGCGTTCTATGGCGAGCTTCAGGTTTTTGCGGAAAACTTTTTTATCTTCCAAACCAAAAGTCGTCAGCGCGATTTGCAAATTTTGGCGGCGGAGCAGGGCGGCGTTTTCCGGTGCCCAATCCCACGCGCGCAGTTGGTCGAGCGAGACCTGCGTCCAATCGTCATCCGTCGGAAGCTTCGGTGCTTCGGGAAAATTCACCGGCACGATAAACGGAACGGCCGCCGATTTGGCGAGGTCCGGGCGACGCCATTCCTGGCCGCTCGAAACGATGCAAAAATCCAACCCAATTTCGCGCGCAACGCGTGCGGCGCGATCGACCATCAAAGCGCTACGCGGTTCGAACGCGACGGTGATCTGTTTTTTCACGGCTGGAATGAGCGCTTCGATCGCTGGATTGTAATCAGAGCCACCGTCAACCCCAGCGGCACTGCGGACATGACCGTCCGCACTCCGAAGCGCGGCGTGTTGCGCATCAAAAAAGTTTTGCCGAATTGCCGCGACAACACCCATCAAAGATTCTGGATACGCATCTTCCTTAACGCCTTCTTCGAATCCGACGTGTTGGAAAACATCGGCGCGCATGATCGCGCGATTCGGATCAGTTTCGCCGAGTGCAACAAAAACGCTCGTCCCGCGAAGGATGCCTTTGTCGGGCACGACGTTCGCGGTGGTGAAACCGAGTTCGCGCAAACTTTCGAGCGATTTGCTTTCAGGCGCAAAAGTCTTCGCCATGCGACGCTCGGGCGTAATTGCCGGGAGTTCGGAGCCCGGCCCAGGATTGCCCGGATCGCGTTCGCCGCCGGGAACACCAAAAAACTTCACGCCCGCAGTGAGTTCGTTGCGATCCTTTTTTCCACCAGCGTCGGGAGAACCGGTCGATGACAGCGTCAGGTAAGCGTCGATGAACCCCGCG
This sequence comes from Verrucomicrobiales bacterium, assembly GCA_028293405.1. Taxonomy (GTDB): domain Bacteria; phylum Verrucomicrobiota; class Verrucomicrobiia; order Limisphaerales; family Palsa-1400; genus JAICXV01. Next base: position 3,924 of record JAQGOW010000625.1, on the reverse strand, counting down.
TAAACCGTGTTGCTCTTGAGGTTCCAAACGCGAGCATCGGGAGGGATAGAAATGTTCACGCCGACCTTCTCAATTTTCCCGCCGCGCAAAACGATCGTTGCGTTGCTGATGACCTGACCGGGTTTGACGACTACCGTCGCGCCGACGAGCGCATGCACATCGGGCGGCACCGGACGAAATCCGGGCGCGAGCAATTCGGTGGCGGCGAGTGCACAGATCGCGAGGAGCGATCCGGCGACAATGAGCATTTTGCGAAACGTGCGCATCAACAAAGGTCGCAGTGTGCGTTTGATCAGCGCGTATTTCAAGTAGCGGAATTCGACCGGCGTGCCCAATTTTTTCCTTCTTAAATCCCACGTCTTAATTCTTAATGAACTCGCATGAGCGACAAAAAAGTTAATGTAGCCATCGTCGGTTTGGGTTTCGGCGCCGAATTCATCCCCATCTACCAACGCCATCCCAACGCCAACCTTTACGCCATTTGCCAGCGCAACAAAACCAAGCTCGACCAAATCGGCGATGCGTTCAAAGTCGAAAAGCGCTACACGGATTTCGACGAACTCATCAAAGATCCAAACGTCGACGCCGTCCACATCAACTCGCCCATTCACCTGCACGCGCCGCAAGCGATCGCCGCGTTAAAGGCCGGCAAACACGTCGCCTGCACCGTGCCCGCCGCGACCACTGTTGAGGAGTGCAAACAAATCGTTAAAGCCGCCGAAAAAGCGAAGAAGAATTACATGATGATGGAGACCGTCGTCTATTCGCGCGAATTCCTCTATGTCCGCGAAATGCGCGACAAGGGCAAACTGGGCCGCATCCAATTCATGCGCGGCTCGCACCTGCAAAACATGGAAGGCTGGCCTGGCTACTGGGAAGGTTTGCCCCCTATGCACTACGCTACCCACTGCGTCAGCCCCTGTTTGGCGATTGTGAAAGGCGAAGCTGACTACGTTTCGTGTTTAGGTTCCGGCCGCATTGCCGAAAATCTCATCGGTAAATATGGCTCACCTTTCAGCTTCGAAACCGCCCACTGCAAAATCCGAAACCAAGATCTTTCATTCGAAGTCACCCGCTATCTGTTCAACGCTTCGCGCCAATATAGAGAGAGCTTCGACCTCTACGGCGAAAAGACCTCCTTTGAATGGCAACTCGCCGAAGGCGACGAACCGATCCTCCACACCGGCGGTGAAAAGACCGAAAAAGTAAAAGTCCCCGACTACGCGCACCTTTTGCCCGAAGGCATCCGCCAATACACGACGAAGGGCGTTTACGACGCCAATGAACATAAACATTTATCGTTCGTGCAAGGCAGCGGCCACGGCGGCAGCCACCCTCATCTCGCGCACGAATTCCTGATGAGTCTCATCGAAACTCGTCCATCCTTCCCCGACGTTTATCAAAGTGTGAACTGGACCATGGTCGGCATCTGCGCCCACGAAAGCGCAATGCGCGGCGGCGAAATCATCAAGATTCCCGATTTCCGTCGTTAAATTATCGGGCGGCAACGGACGATTATGGCATACAACCAAAGTCGCGCGGTCGAACTACTTCGAGTCGGTTCACAAAATCCGAACGCTACATTTCGCGACGGGCAGGAAGATGCCATACGTCACGTCGTGGAAGGTCGCGGACGTTTGTTGGTGGTGCAACGAACAGGGTGGGGCAAAAGCTTTGTCTATTTCGTCGCGACAAAACTGCTCCGCGAACAGGGACTCGGTCCGGCCATTTTGATTTCACCTCTGCTCGCGTTGATGCGTAATCAAATCGCCGCCGCAACGCGCATGGGTGTCCGTGCCGTCACAATCAATTCAGACAATCAGGACAACTGGCACCAAATCGAAACTGAGCTGCTCAATAACAAAGCGGACATCTTGATCATCTCGCCGGAACGCCTCGCCAACGAACATTTTCGCAAACAAGTCCTTGCGCCGATCGCCGCCCGCATTTCGCTCATGGTTGTTGACGAAGCGCATTGCATTTCCGATTGGGGCCACGATTTCCGCCCGCATTACCGGTTGATTGAGCGAATCATTCGCAGTCTTCCGGCGAACCTGCGGGTTCTCGCTACCACCGCAACGGCAAACAAACGGGTTCGCGATGATCTGCAAAACATCCTTGGACCGGATCTTAATGTGTCGCTCGGCAAACTCGCGCGCCCAACGTTGCTGTTGCAAACGATACGGATTCGGAGCCAGGCCGAGCGCATGAGCTGGCTTGCGACGCACATTCCGAATCTTCCCGGTAGCGGCATTATTTACACGCTGACGGTTCGCGATGCTGTGGAAATCGCGGAGTGGCTTCAATCACGCGGAGTTGACGCGCATGCCTATACTGGCGAAACCGGCGAGCGGCGAGCCGAGCTGGAGCAGGCTCTGTTGGACAATCGGATTAAAGCGCTGGTCGCGACGACTGCGCTCGGGATGGGTTACGACAAGCCCGACCTAGCCTTTGTCATCCACTATCAAACTCCCGGTTCAGTGGTCGCGTATTATCAACAAGTGGGGCGGGCTGGACGTGCTTTGGACAGTGCGCACGGAGTGCTACTCAGCGGCGAGGAGGAAACTGAAATCAACGACTACTTCATCGAAACAGCATTTCCGACGCGCAACGAGGTGTCTGAAATTCTCGACGCTCTCAAAATGGCGGCTGATGGGCTGTCGGTCCCTCAATTGATGGGTCACGTGAACGTCCGGTTCGGTCGCATCAACAAAGCGCTGCAATTGCTATCGCTCGAATCTCCGGCGCCCATCATTAAAGAAGGCACCAAATGGATGCTCACGTCCGCAAAGCTCAGTGACACTTTTTGGCAACGGGCTGAACGTTTGACTGCACTGCGCCGAGCCGAGCAAAAGCAAATGCAGCATTATGTGTCGGTTAAGTCGGGCCACATGGAATTTCTCATCGGCGCGCTAGATGGAGAACCCGGCTCATACAAACCGCCGCAAATTTCTCCTGTTCCCGAATCATTTGATGCCGCATTGACGCAGGAAGCCATTGTGTTTCTTCGCCGCACGCATTTGGATTTTGAACCTCGCCACCAATGGCCTGCGGGTGGAATGCCGCACTTGGATGTGAAAGGCAGAATTTTACCCGAGCACCAGGCCCGAGCGGGCAAGATACTTTGCGTATGGGGTGATGCGGCATGGGGCGCGTTGGTTCGCGAAGGAAAATTGCGCAAAGGCCACTTCGATAATCAACTCGTGGAAGCGTGTGTTGCGATGGTCGCCGAATGGGCACCTCAACCGGCACCGACATGGGTGACGTGTATTCCGTCCCGGCGTCACTCGAATTTAGTGCCGGACTTCGCGCGAAGGCTTGCGTCGGCGTTGCGTCTGCCATTCCATCCGGTCTTGGAAAAACTCGATGACCGACCGGCACAAAAAGAAATGGCCAACAGCACGCAGCAGGCGCGCAACGTCGATGGCTCGCTAACAATCTCCGGCAAGGTTCCATCGGGGCCAGTTTTTCTCGTCGACGACATGATCGATTCCGGTTGGACGATGACAGTGGCTGCTTATCTATTGACCGCCCACAGCAGCGGGCTAGTGTACCCATTGGCGCTCGCCTCAACAAAAAACGCTGACGAATGACCGTGCCTCTGACACCGAATACCCAGGCGATCCTGCTGCTTACCGCACCGCTCATCGTGGGGCGAGTTAGAGAAGAAGCGGAGTTGCTAACCCCCGGGGAGTACAATCGCCTCGCTGGTCTTCTTCGCGAAAAACAGAAACAACCCGCTGACTTTCTCGGTGCCGAATCTGATCAAATCATTTCTGTAGCAGCGAACACTTTGGGCCGCGAGAGGATCGAAAAGTTGCTGAACCGCGGGTTCCAACTGAGCCAGGCGATTGAGCATTGGTCTGCCCGTTCGATTTGGGTGATGAGCCGCGCCGATCCGGAATATCCGCGCCGCCTCAAGTC
>JAQGOW010000622.1 GCA_028293405.1 Verrucomicrobiales bacterium | reverse complement strand
GAACGTCCCTTTTAGTCCGATAAACGGATTAGTCACAAAGCGCGCGTTCAAGACCATATTGGAAGCTAACGTGAACGAAATACTCGGCTGCGTTGTGCTGATGCTGCCGCTCCATCCAGCGAACAAGTTGCCAGGGGTCGGAACAGCATGCAGATTGTAAACCTTGCCCAACTGCACCACTGGACTCTTTTGTTGCGGCGTTACTTTGCCGGAACCTGTGACCGAAATCGCAAGGCTTGTCACTGGCCCAGTGCCTTTATTTTCGGTGAGGAACGTGCGGATACTCGTTGTCAAAGTGTCACCGGGGCATGGCAGGCTGAACTCAGGTTTGGCATCGTTATCCAACGGGAACGGATCGCTCGCATTGACGATGCCGTCGTTGTCCAAATCAATAATCTGGCTTTCCGCCAGCGAGCGGTTCATTAAACAGGTCGAACCGTCGCGGCGCGCTACGGCTTTAGTGCTGTTCGGGCCAGTGAAACTGTTCGCCCAAACCAAGCGTCCGGGGAATACCGCCTGCAGCTTGTCCGGTTCAAAGTTCGACGCGGAGAAATAAACTGTCACGTTCGGGTCGATCACCAGTCCATTGCGATAATCGCTGAAAGAGAAATCGCGCAACTCGAGGTAATCCACATAGATGGCATTCTGTTCCCCGGTTCCGGAGATACGTATGGAGCTCGTGGAGTTTTGGCGATCCAGCACAAGACGCCCGACAACAAGATTATTAAAGAAACCTTCGGAACCAGCACCCACATCTTGCGCCGGCCACACGATCTGGGCTTGGTTGCGGTTAGTGACACCAACGACAATTTCAGTGCCAAACAAATCATTGTTGACGCTGTTATCCTGCGGCATTCGAGATACGACAATCCCACCGCTGGTTTGCCAGTGGTTGGTGATCACATTATTGGTGCCCGCAAAACCGGGAACGTTGTCAGTCAACGAATTTGTCGCCGTCAGGTTTAACACCCCAACACTACCGTTCATCCCGGCAACGATGGTTGAACCGATTGCAGTGAATTCACCAGCAGAAATCGTGACATCGCGGGTGGACATTACGGTGTTCGGCGGAACGGTCGCCACTACCGGACCCGGAATGAAATTCACCACATCACCTTGGATTACCACTGCAGACCCATTCGTCGCCATGATTGCACCGGAGTTTTCAATGTAATTCGCTTTGATCAACGTGGCGAAGCCCGCGAATAAACCGCGGTTGATAAAGGTATCCAAACCCTTGGCTGTGTCTGCGCCGAGGTAAGCGGCGCCTTCAACGATAAACGCTCCGTTGGTGTCGATCAGGAAATCGGCCAGCGATGGCGCGTTTGCGCGACCGAAGCTTTTCGCGTTCTGCGCTAACGTCACCGACGAACCAATCGTGAGTTGCTTCGCTTGGAACAAGGCGTTGTTGATCACACGCAGATTATCCTGAACCAAAGTTTTGGTGCCCCTGAGCGCCAGATTGCGGAATGTCGGCGTGAAATTCGCCGTCAACGCGTGGTCGACAACAAGGATATGCAGGTGGATCGTGTTGGTGCTGACGTTATTGGTGGCGGTAAAATCGAAGTTTCCGCTCCATGCAAAAACATCTCCGCGCACCCGCTTGTAGGTTGGCGACACAATATGGGAAAGTTGAAGTAATCCGTTCGTGCTAGCGAGGTCGCCATTGAGAATACCGACATCGATTCCCGCTGGGATGCCGGGAAGCAGATGTTTCGTATTGATGTTCAGAACACCTTCACTGCGAATGTAGGCGGACGTCAGGTCAAGGTTGGTTGCATTGATCTCAATCCTCGGAGCGTCGTTCGTCGGATCAGACAGAGTCAACAGATTCGTGAATGCAGCAATCGCGAAAATGTTTGACGCCACGGTAAGTCCATTCAAAAACTCAGGCTGCCGACCCACTTGCACGCCGTACGACCCCGACGTATATGGGACCGGTTTGGTAGGGTAAAGTCCCTGCACGGCAAAGTTACCAGGAGAGATATCAGTAGGATTATACGGCAGATAAAATTGGGCAAGAGAAAACCCAAACCCTGTCGAATTAGTATCGCCAAAAATCCATTCCGCTGGAGTCGCTGTCGTAATCTGCAAATTCGATGGACGACCCAGTTTATTGAAGTCAGAAGCGTTTGTGAGGATGGAAATCGATTTCTGGCCGCCGCCGTTATCCAACAGGTAGAACGCGTTGGTCACCGGAAAACCGGTGGCAATGTCGTTCGTTACGGTTCCAAATTCGACCATCGCTTCACTTCCCCCGTTGACGATGTTTCCCCCAAGGCCGTAGTCCGTCGGAATCGCAAACCGCGGTGTCACGGTAATCGCTGGATCTGAAACATTTGTTTTGTAGAAAATGAAATTGAAAAAATAGTTAGTCAAACCACCAACACCGCCGAATTGAACAGGAAGACCACCTACGTCATTAGGGCCGCTGTTAACATACGCAAACTCGCTTGCGTTGAACTCGGCGGGGAAAGTGATTGGAAGATCAAAGCCGAACGTTGTAAAGTTTCCATTGGCTCGGAACGAGACAAAATCTGGCGTGTATCGTGGTGAATTTGGAAGCTGGGCAGCCAAGCTACCAAGCGGCTGAGTAGGCGTGCCAGCGAGAGTCGAACCCCAATAAATATCATAAACCTGAGGTGGATTAACGTACGAATTGGCACCATAACTCGTCAACCCCAGCCCAGTACTCGACCCAAGAATATTAAAAAAGTTTCCCGAACTAACGAGCGAGTTCGTGTTCAGGTTCGCGACGTCACCGGCGACCAGCGTTCCTCGCGTAAGATCAATGTTCTTTGCGTTCAACCGCATCAAACCAACATTGCCAACGGCCAGAGTGCCGGGATTAACGATGTTGGTGGCATTGATTATCATCCATGATGCGGGAGTGGTAGAACTGCCAAATCCCAAAATGCCACCGGTCCCAAAGAAAGGATTGAAAAACTGTAATGGACTGTCCAGCGCGACGATATTTCCGCGATTATGGAATGTCCCCATCGGGCGGCGCGTACCCTGGATCTCGTTAACCGTATCAAACCGAAATCCCACCTGTCCTGTGATATCACCGCGGTTTGTGAAATAAACAGTGCTGGTGGTATCAAATGGGTATGTCGTCAGGATATCATCAATAACACCGTCATTGATCCACGTGATCGCGTCAATTACAGGAACGTTATTACTACCGTTGAAATAGCCGAAAGTGTTCGTGATCGTATCAGTTGCCCATCCACTTCCGGGCAGCGCCAACAATAACCCGGCCAATAACGCCCCGCGTGGTCGCAATAATTTTTTGAGAAATGGGGTCATACTTAAAACAGAGGATTGTAAGTGCCAGACGTGTCAGGCGGCGGATTAAGGCGCGAGTTCAACACAGCACTTTCGATTTCGCTAATGCTTGTTCCACTTGGATAAACAATCGGGGCATTCGTTGATCCATCAAACGATCCCCATTGAAACGACGTGCTGGAGGTAACTTCATCCAGGAAGAACGGTGTTGCATTCAAAATCACCTGCCCAGCTTTATTGAACGTGATGGTAGCTTGCGGAAGAAAGGCACCCGGCCCTGCTCCGGAGCTGTTAGGAACATTGTTGCTAATTACAACTTGCGAGCTGCGCCGATACGTCGAGTTGAAACCACCCGCTGTCAGATCGGCAGCTCTGAAAACAATATCCGGCTGCGTCAACCGGCGTTGGACCGGTTGATAAATCAGATGGGAATTAGTGACGATCGGAACGCTATATCTCACGGTCCGGGGCGTCCAACCCACACCGAACTGAGAATCAAACTGCGTTTTAACGAATGTAATTTTTTCAATACCGCCTCGCAGCGCTAACGTATTCGTCCGAAATGCGTTGGTGGTGGTGCCGCCGACCGGTGTCCATGGGCTGGTAGTCGTCGAAGCCACTGCGTCCGGCGGCAATGATTCGTTATTGAAATTATTAGCTCGATACAGGTAACGAAGCCCACCCATGTCGTCCCGGGTAATGTTCAAATAATATCCGCCATAAATCAGACCTTCCTGCGTTGCGACCGCGGTAAATTGGAATGCTGTCGTATTTCCTATACGTTCAATTGCGTCAGCTTCAGCGAATGCCGGGCACAGGTCAGCAATGTTATACGTATACAGTGTTCCATTGACAAACCGGGTTGGCTCCCAGGTAACCGGGTCAAAATTGCGGATCACCGTTGCATAATCGAAATTACAGGTGCCAGGGTAAGCCACGCGATCATGCAGATCGAACACGTGCGTTTCACCAAACAGCCCCATTCGTTCGACCATGATGTGCAGAACAGTTGATTTCAAATCAATCAATTGCAGCGCCTGGGCTCGCTGATTGACCCGCTGGTTACCTTCCGTTAGGAATTCAGAGAGATCTGCACTGGTACGCGACACTGGAGGCAACCGATTAAGGACAGCCATCGCCTGGTCAATCGCCTTGGCGCCATTAGCCCCGAAGTAGTCGTAAAACGAGGCGTCAATTGCATAGGTGATCGAGGGCGTGTTCAATCGATACTCGTCCCCAAGATTTTTTGAACCACCCAAATCCGTTGTACCGCCATAGCCAAGGCCGCCAGGACCAACCGAAAAGAAGGCGAATGAGGCATCTGATTCGGCCCGTAATACCGCGCCGTAAAACCAGCGATCGACGTGGTTCTTCTCAGTCGTTTGCCATGACTCAATCGGCCCGTAAAACGAAAAACCAAACACCTGCGGTGCCGCGAGCAGTGCCAACATCAGCCCGCAAGATTTTTTGATGAATGAAATCATATGATACTACAGAGAATTCACCACATAGACTTGGCCGTATAAGTCGAATCCGTGAGTGGCACCAAAGCTGGACCAAACCACCAGGAATCGATCAACTCCGTTCCAACTCACTACCGGCTGTATTTGCTGACTGACACGCGTCGTATTCACCATGATTTCCGGGCCAGCTAGTTGATTTCCCCCCAACAAAAACTGCGCGAATACACCTTCACGCGAACCGTCCTGCCCCATGCTCGTCCACACCGCCATCACTCCTGATGGGCAAGCCGCCAACTTTGGAATGTATTGATCGCCAAAACGGAAGGTATTGATAACGAACTGATCGCCTTTGGCTGTTCCATCAGACGAAAACGAACGGGCCACGACATCCCAACCATTGGTGGTGCGGGTCAGTAAATCGCGCTCACTCCATGCTGCAGTGAATCCGCCGTCACCTAAGCCAACAACCGCTGGGTCAGCACAAGTACTTGTTGAAGAGTTGATCAGGAACTCGTCTGTAACGGGCGTCAACGTTGGACTGAAAATACGGCCGTAGATATCCACACTCGTTGGTGTGCGTTGAAGTTCGGAAACCCACGTCACGACAAAATTTCCATTGGCGAGTAACGCTACCGCCGGCCGTCGACGGTTGCCGCGTTGAGGTCGTGCGTTGTAAGAATCGTTGAACTGGTTGACTTCAAATTCGCGGACGGGAGTCATCAGTCCCGTGGCACCTATCTTGCGCGCAAAAATGCCATTAGGACACCCATCCTGCCAAGCGCTTTGCCAAACGATGATTGCGCTACCATCAGCCAGAGCGGCCGCGGCTGGATGCGATTGCGCATCTTTAATGTAGGTATTGACGCGCACGTCACTCGATGCGAACAAACCATTACTTTTCATAAGGCGCGCATAGATATCCGGTGTCGCCAACGCCATACTTTGCCAAACAAACAAAGTCATCTTGTTCGTGTGCAAGCAAACGGCTTGAGGAGTGACTTGGTCGCCAACCGCCACAAGGTTTACATGAATGTTTGTTGGTGAAGTCGTTAAAGTGCTACTGAGAAACCGGCGCGCTCCGATACCGGCACCGTTCTTGTCAATTCCATTGTCTTCCCACGTAATAACTCCCTGGTCAGGAGTTAACGCTATGCTCGGATACACTTGGTCACCCGGTTGGATACCGCATATCAAGAACTCACTACCCACAGGAGCAAGGTAGTTAGCGGTGACATCGGTCACCCCAACTGAGCTACTGACATACCCACTAATCGTTGTCGGCGACAGCGCCGTAAGTAGCGGATTCGTCTTGGCCTCCTCAGCCGAAGCTCCTGTCAATAAAACAGTACAAAGCCCCAGTAAATAAAGGGGTTTGGTGGTGCGATGCAGAAGCGACATATCAGTATTTAAGTGTATCAAGCCGGGCTTTCGATGTCTATGCATTCTGGTTGAAAAAGTCGGTTTTTTTGAGCCGCGCCTGCTGCAACTCGTGTAATAATGTGCGAAAGCCCCACCCTTCATAAAGGTGGCGCAAAGCGTCAAAGTCGCCTTCGCGAACTGCCAATTCTTCTACCGGCGGTCCGCATTCGACCTTGTCGTTTAATCGCACTAACTCTTGGTTTCGCCGGACTATCTCCGCCGACGTTTGCAAGCTCGCCCGTAATCGTTCCGAACGGATTTCTTCGATCCGACGGTAGATCCCGTCTATCGAACCAAATTGCTTCAGTAAGTCACTAGCAGTCTTTGGGCCAACGCCCGGCACTCCGGGGATGTTGTCCACTGTGTCACCAATTAAGGCAAGCCAGTCCACGATTTGTTCAGGTTCGACGCTGCTCTTCGCGCGAACGTGTTCCCTACCCCACAACGGCTGCTCCTTGTCGGTAGGGATATGTAGCCAGACATGGTCACTCACTAACTGCATGAAATCTTTATCCGAACTGGCAACAACCACTTCGTAACCCGCCGCGCTCGCCCGCTTTGTCATTGCCGCAATGCAGTCATCAGCTTCGCAACCGTCTTGGATATACGACCCAAAGTTGGACGCCTTTAACCAAGTCACAATCTGGTCAAGCTGCTGCTCCATGTCCGAAGGCATTTCTTTGCGCTGCTGCTTATATTGCGGCAACAATGTCATGCGTTCGGCGGCGTTGCCTCCGTCCCACATCACAAGCAAATGCGTTGGTCGCACGATCTCCTGAATTTTTGTCAGCATCCGGATGAAGCCGTAAATGGCGTTCGTTGGCCTGCCAGAAGGAGAATTCAAACTGCGAATTGCGTAGAATGCCCGGTACGCGTAGGAATGCCCGTCCACCAAAAGCAATCGCGGCCGTCCTGTCGCCAGGACGGGCACTTTATCCCGCGAGCGGGAGTCGATTTCTTGCGAATGACTTGGCATGGCGAACACTTACTAAAATTTCTTACAGCCAAAACCCGTATCACAGCGCGGGACCCGATTTTCGGGTTTGCAAACCTGCTTCGGCAATCGCAGTTCCAACCCCCAGGTGCTGAAACATGCCGTAGAGCAGACTCCGAGGTCTGCCCTACAATGCGCTACTCACGGGCTACCGCCTTTACGCCGTTATTGATTCGCAGGAGCCGGTTGCGCGGGAATCGAGGTGCGCGCAAATGGCATCTCTTCATCCGTGTGCAAACGATTGCCAGCGGGATCAATGATCGTCGGCGTTACAAATACCAGCAGGTTCTTCTTGTTGCTCTCATTCGACTCGCTGCGGAACAACCGGCCGAAGAACGGCAGGTCACCGAGAATCGGCACCTTGTCTTTGATCTTGCGAATATCTTCGGAAATCAAACCACCGAGCACCACGGTCTGGCCATCCCACACGTTGCAGGTCGTGACCACCTGGCGCACGCGCAAACGAGGCAACGGCAACACCGCAGTCAATGGAATACCAACAGTCGATCCACCGACGGATTGCGCCTGCGGCACGAATTGTCCCGGGTTATCGTAACCAAGGAATTCAGTAAAGGTCGGGATCATGACCATCTGAATTGAATATCCATCAGCGGAAACCGTCGGCATAACGTCCAACGACGGGCCGAACGGCAATTGGTCAGTTGTGAACGTAATCGAACTCGCCACAACGCCGACGCTCGCCGTTGAATTGTTGTTAGCTGCGCCAGCGCCGCCAGCCGTTTGGCTCAGGTCGACGCCCGTAACAATCTGCACCAGATCCAGCACCGAAATGTGCGCTTGACGCCCGCTCAAGGTCGTCACCTTCGGCGCTGAAAGCAGGTCAGCTCCCGAACGCTGCTCGATAGCACGAATCGCAACGCGAAATTGCGGGTCGGTCAAAATACCTGTGATGGTCCCGACAGTAGGAATCGTATTATTATTACCATAAGTCTGGCGCAAGCCCGCAGTCAGCAACTGGTCAGCCGCGGATGTTCCAACGGAACCTGCGCCGGGAATGAACGTGCCATCACCAACCGGAACACCGCCACCAGGGAAAATGCCACTTGGATTGGCTGTCGTGCCGTTGCCTTGGAATGACGGAGCAGTGCCGCCTTGCAAACCAATCCGACCGCTGGAAAGAGTTGTGTTACCGAGGAACCAATCAAACCCAAGCGCCTTACTGTCGCTCTGCGTCATTTCCGCAAACTTCGATTCGATCGTCAATTGCGGCGGAGCCTGGTTCAACATTTCAACCGCAGCTTCGATGATTTCCAAATCCTGCAAGGAGGCACGAACCAGCAGCAGACCGGTGCGGTCATTGAAAAACACGCTTTTACCCGGATCGGTCAAAGTCACACCCGCAGCTGTAAAGTAAGCACGAACCATCTCATGCAGTGTTTGTGTGTTATTCGTTTTTGTGACAAAGCTCAGTCCAACATTTTGTCCAGCTTGCGCACCACCGCCGCCGCCCTGACGGCCTTGTGAAATCGGCGCAATCGAAACGCTCGGAATTTCAACTGTTGGCGAACTTTGCTGACCACCACTGCCGCCGCCACGGCCACCGCCTTTACCACCACCACCACCTTGACCGAACTGGCTCAAGTCAAGCAGCCGAACGCCTTCCAATCCTTGGATAAATGTGTTCGGGTCGACGTGAAACTGTTTGCTATACAAAGCCACTGCTTCCGGAGGACGTGGCGAGAAGACGACTGCGTAGTCTTCAATCGTGAATTTGATCGGAACATCCGCAACCTTCGTGATTGCATCGAGCACGTCAGAAAGCGTGACATCATTCAATGGCGGGGAAATTTTGATCGTCACCTGGCTGAGGTCGACCGTTGTCGGTGCAGCCACAGGAGCCGTTGGGGTCGTTCCGGGAGGCGCGTTCGGGTCGGGTCCCGACACAGCACCAATACCAGCATCGCTGTGAGGATTGATCAGGAAATTGATACCCTTCTGGTCGGGATCGCGCTTTCTTGATTCGTCGCGCAACGTCTTCAGCACTTCACTCAATGGCAAGTCGTAGCTGACTTCGTTCAAATGAATCTGTTCGAGCTTCGAAAAAATGTTCTGCCGGCCCTTGGTCGTATAGACCAGGTTTGTGCGAGCCATCGGGTTCGGGACCTGGAGACCTTCATTCTTGTGGCTTGGCAACCACGAGTCTTCTACCGAAAGCACGCGTGATTTTTCATATTCCTCACGTGCGGACGCACCGTGGCGGTAAGTCCCTTCCTTGATCAGGTCCAAATAATAATAAGCAGCCTTGTTACCCGGCTCCTGGCGAATGGCTTCCTTCAACTCCGCTTCCGCTTCCTTCAATCGACCCATCTCGTAAAGCAACTTTCCGTTTTGGACGCGGGTCGCAATGTCAATTTTCTTCTGTTGCTCTTCTGGAATCTTCTTCAAAACATCGTCGCTCGGTCGGGTTCCGCGGCTCTCCTGAACAACGACATCCAACTCCATCTTCATGCGGACAAGGTTCGGGTTTTGCGGTTGGATACGAACGGCCGCATCGAGCTGCTTCTGGGCTTCGAGTAAATCTCCATTCTTGCGGGCACGATTGGATAACTCGACGCGCATGCGCACCAAACCATCGGACGCAGCAGCCTTGTCCGCGTTGGCGCGGGGGTCGTTTACCACCGCGGACGGAATCAGGGCGACCGCCTCTTGGTAAAGCTTGGAAGCGTCAACAACACGGTGCTTCTTCTCAGCATCCGCTGCTTCGTTCACCTTTTGGTGCAGGCGGATAGTAGCTTCTTGGCGTTTCACCGCTTCCTCTTCGGCGAGGAGGTTCGCGTCCTGCGCGCGCAAGCCGGAAGCAACGATTAGCACGGTCAATAGAACAATTATTTTGGCTGCGTCTCAAAGGGTTTTGATGGGAGTTGTGGACAGAAAAATCGGTGTCTAGGCGTCGTCAGATCGT
>JAQGOW010000595.1 GCA_028293405.1 Verrucomicrobiales bacterium | reverse complement strand
AGCGCCCTCAGACTCACCGGGGTTCTCAACGTGTCCGCCTTGCAGCGGAGTTTGCAAGCGGTGGTGGATCGCCATGACGTCTTGCGAACACGCTTTAGCGCAACCGATGGCAAACCGATGCAATTTGTTCGCGGCTCCGCTAAATTGGACGTGCCCGTCGAAGATGTCTCCGCATTGGCAACTCAACCGCGCGCAGCAATTATCCGCACGCTCATTAGCCAGGAAGCACGCAAGCCATTCAATCTCGAAACGGATTTAATGATGCGCGCGAAGTTAATTCGCGCGAGCGAGCACGAACATGTGCTGCTGGTCACGATGCATCATATTGCGGCCGATCATTGGTCGTTCTTCCTGCTGTATCGCGAACTTGAGGAATTTTACAAAGCATTCGCTGCCGGTGCTCAGCCGCGTTTGCCGACGTTGACCGCGCAATATGCTGATTACGCCGTATCCCAACGTGACCGTGTTGACGGGTCGTTGGACAAACAACTGGCATGGTGGAAGGAACAGCTTGCGGGTGAATTGCCAATTTTAGAATTGCCAGGAAGCCGTCCACGTCCAGCCGTGCCCACGGGTAACGGCGCGAAAGCGGCGTTGCGATTGCCAGCGGGTTTGTGCGAGTCGATTCGCAAGCTCAGCCAGGCCGAGAACACCACTGTGTTCACGTTGTTGGCCGCCGCGTTTCAAACGTTGCTCCACCGTTATTCCGGACAGGAAAACATCATTGTCGGCGCGCCAATTGGCGGGCGCACTCGGCAGGACACAGAACGACTCATCGGATATTTTGTTAATTCGGTTGCGCTGAAAACCGATTTTTCAGGTGAACCGACTTTTCGCCAGGTCGTCGCGCGCGTCAAGGAAACCGTCCTTGGCGCCTTAAGTAATCAGGATGTCCCGCTTGACATGGTGGCGCAGGCGTTGCGCGTAAAACGTCAAGGCTCGTTGCATCCCCTCTTCCAGGTGATGTTCCAATTTCAGGCGACGCCGCTCACGCCGTTGCGCTTGCCTGAGATTCGCGCCGAAGCGTTACCGTTTGAAACCGGCACCGCGAAATTCGATTTAGTCCTGACCGTCGTCGAAAATAACGAGGGCTATTGCGGCGATCTGGAATACAACACCGATATTTTCGAACTCGCCGATGCCGAACGCGTTCTAGGCCATTTCAAAACGTTACTCGAAAGTATCGTCGCTAATCCTGATGAGCATGTGTCGACACTTGCGATACTGACCGATCAAGAACGGCACCGCTTGCTTGTGGATTTTAATCGCACGCAAACCGAATATCCACGAAACGCGACGATTCACGACCTTTTCGAAGAACAGGTTCGTCGCGTGCCGGACGCGATTGCATTGGTATCCGGCGAGAAAACGATCTCGTATCGGGAACTGAACGAACGCGCGAACGCGATCGCAAACCACGTGCGTGGCTGCGGAGTGACTGCCAATTCGCTGGTTGGAATTTCGGCGGAGCGATCGCCCGAAATGATTATCGGCTTGCTCGCGATTCTGAAAGCCGGCGCCGCTTACGTCCCCTTGGATTTGGATTATCCCCGCGAGCGCGTCGCACAAATGTTGGCCGACGCAAAACCAAGCGCCATCCTCGCGCAGGCAAAATATGTAGAAAAGCTGCGGCACGTCGGTGTCGAAGCGCCGATCGTTTCTTTCGACGACAAGCATCCGTCCTCCGCCGAAAGTCCACGCAGCGAAACCAAAACCGCCACAGCCGAAAGTCTCGCCTACGTATTATACACGTCCGGTTCAACCGGTGAACCGAAAGGCGTTGCCGTGCCACATCGCGCCGTGGTCCGATTGGTGAAGAACACGAACTTCGCTTCGATTACCGAAGAAGAAGTATTCCTCGCGTTCGCACCGATTTCATTCGATGCATCGACGCTCGAAATTTGGGGGCCGCTGCTGAATGGCGCCAAACTGGTCGTATTTCCGCGACAGGCCGCAAGCCTCGAGGACCTCGGCAAGGTCATCCAACAAACCGGGGTGACGACGCTCTGGCTCACGTCCGGTCTCTTCCACCAGATGGTCGAGCATCAAATCGATTCGCTGAAAGGCGTGCGACAATTGCTGGCTGGTGGCGACGTCTTATCGGTTTCGCATGTGCTATCCGCGCTGAAGCAATTGCCGGAAACGAAATTGATCAACGGCTACGGCCCGACGGAAAACACCACGTTCACCGCGTGCCATTTGATCCCGCAAGACTGGGACGGCACTCGACCGGTCCCGATCGGCAAGCCAATCAGTAACACCACCGTTTACCTGCTCGACAAGCACATGCAACCGGTGCCGCAAGGCTCCGTCGGCGAACTTTATACCGGCGGCGACGGCTTGGCATCCGGCTACCTAAACGCGCCAGAAATCACGGCCGCGAAGTTTGTCGAAAACCCATTTGGCGCTGGCCAACTTTATCGCACTGGCGATCTCGTCCGATATTTGCCGGATGGCACATTGGATTTTGTTGGCCGCGCCGATCACCAGGTGAAGATTCGCGGGTTTCGAATCGAGCTTGGTGAAATCGAAGCTCGCCTCGCACAACATCCGCACATCACTGCAACAATCGTGCTCGCACGCTCTGACATGCCCGGCGGCAAGGCACTGGTCGCGTACTATGTTTCTGACGAAACGCATTCCACCGACGCACTGCAACAATTCGTCGCGGACAAATTGCCGCCGTTCATGGTACCGAACTACTTCGTGCGCGTACCGCAAATGCCGCTCACTGCGAACGGCAAAATCGATCGCGCGAAACTTCCCGCACCACAAGTTGAAGCCGCCGAGTTCGTCGCACCGCGCAATGACGTCGAAGAACGGCTTGCGAAAATTTGGTGCGAGGTAATGGCGCGCGAACGCATCGGCGTGACTGAAAATTTCTTCGAGCTTGGCGGCCATTCCCTTTTGGCAACGCAAATCATGTCGCGCGTGTGCAAAGCGTTTTCTGTTGAATTGCCTTTGCGCGTTATCTTCGAAGCACCAACAATCGCTGGCGTCGCGAAACAACTCGGCGCGGGTGAAGCACGCATTGATTCGAGTCCAATGACAACCGCAAAAGCCGCGCCACTGTCGTTCCCGCAGCAACGACTGTGGTTCATTCAGCAACTGGATACCAACTCGTCCGTTTACAATATTCCGCTCGCCTTGCGTTTGCGCGGACCGTTGGACGTACCGGCGCTGCAAGCCAGTTTGAACGACATCGTCACACGACACGAAGCTTTGCGGACGCGATTTGTTGCCGAGAACGGTGAACCGGTGCAGGTCGTGGATGGCCCTCGTCCAGTGAAGTTGGAATTCGTTTCGTGCGACGAAAAAAATCTACAACCACTCCTGCTCGAGCACGGCGACAAGCCCTTCGATCTGGCGACAGATTTGATGATTCGCGGCACGCTCGTGCAACTCGCACCGGAAGAACACGTGTTGCTGTTGGTCATGCACCACATCGCGTCCGACGAGTGGTCGGTCAACATTTTACTGAAGGAACTCGACGTTGTGTACCGCGCTCGCCTGAACGGCGGGCCCGTTGAACTTGCGCCATTACCGATTCAATACCCCGACTTCGCCACGTGGCAGAAAACGTATCTGCAAGGAAAAGTGCTGGACGAACAGTTGGCATATTGGAAGAAGCAACTCGGCGGCAAAATCGAGATGACAGAGTTGCCCGCCGATTTCAGACGCGCAGCAGCGCAATCTTCACGCGGCGGTTTTGCACGTGCGAACCTTCCGTCCAAGGCATGCCAAGCCATTATTTCCCGCGGTAAACGCGAAGGAATGACGCCCTATATTTTGATGCTCGCCGCGTTCCAAACGTTGCTCGCCAAATACACTGGCCAAAACGACATCGTCATTGGCTCTCCCATCGCCGGACGCAACCGAGCCGAGAGCGAAGACCTGATTGGCTTTTTTGTAAACACGCTCGTGTTGCGCACCAACTTCGCTGGCGAACCGACCTTCTGGGAAGTCCTTCAGCGCGTGCGTGAAGTTGCGCTCGGCGCATACGCGAATCAGGACGTGCCGTTTGAGCGTTTGGTGGAAACGTTGCAACCCGACCGCAGTTCTACACAAAGCGCGCTCGTTCGTATCATGTTTGCACTGCAAAAGTCCGACTGGGAGAATTTCCGCATCGGCAACGTCGCTGCACAAAATATCGAATTGCCGAGCACGACCTCAAAATTCGACCTGACCTTTGTCATCAAACAAACTCCTGCTGGATTTGGCGCTGTTGTCGAATACAACACG
>JAQGOW010000587.1 GCA_028293405.1 Verrucomicrobiales bacterium | reverse complement strand
GCTGATTGAGTTGTATTTCTTGATCTCCTCAAGATTGCCGACGTCGTAAACCGCCAGCACCGGCGCATTCCGTTTTTTGCAATACGCACCAAATGCCTCAATCGTTTGGCTGAACAAATTATCTCCGGCGACAACGATCAAGTCGTCATCAATCTTCTCCCGATTCAACACCAGATGAATATCACCGATCGCACCGAGCTTATTGGAATCGTCGATCGAGTTATCGTTGACGATCGTAAAATTCAGCTTGGCCTTCGTCGCCGAATAATTATCGGCCCACTTCTGGAAATGATCGGCAAACTTCGCGTTCGTCACCACATAGACACGATCAATCCCGGGAATCGGAGCGATGTTATCAAGCACATGCTCAATCATCGGCTTGCCCGCCACCGGCAAAAGCGGCTTGGGCTGTGTCATTGTCAGCGGATATAAGCGGGTCGCATAACCCGCCGCCAAAATCAGAACCTTCATACTTTTAGAGAATGATCGAATAGTCCGGGAGCAACCGATTGCGCCAGAGCTCGCGACCGCTCTAAGATTTCCCGACCCGAGTCACAATTCAAGGCGAACTCTGCCAGTTCCTTTGCATCAGACATTTTCAGACGCCGGATTAAGAGTTTCACCCACGGCAGCAGTGGCGGTGCCGCGCTGAGCTCGTCCACGCCGAGGCCAAGCAACAACGGCGTCAACATCGGATCGCCCGCCATTTCACCGCAAACACCGCACCATATCCCCTGCTTCTTCGCCGCGTCTGCCGTCATTTTGATCAACTTCAGAATCGCCGGATGCGTCGGTTCATAGAGATGCGCAATCTTTTCGTTCAAGCGATCGACCGCCAACGAATATTGAATCAAATCGTTTGTGCCGATGCTGAAAAATTTCACGTGCTTGGCCAAAACACTCGCCGCCAAAGCGGCCGACGGAATCTCAACCATGATGCCGATCTCGAGTTTTTCATCAAATGGCTTACCCTCGGCGCGAAGCTCAGCTTTGAACTCCTCCACAAATTGATTGGCCTTCAACACCTCATCCACGCAGGTGATCATCGGGTACATCATCTTGATGTTCCCTTCCGCACTCGCCCGTAAAATCGCGCGAAGTTGCGCGCGGAAAATATCCTTCTCCTCCAAACAAAACCGAATCGCGCGCCAGCCCAAAAACGGATTCACCTCTTGCGGCAAAGCAAGGTGCGACAAAAATTTATCTCCACCCAGGTCCAATGTGCGAATAATCACCGGCGCCGGCTTCAACTCCGCCGCGACCTTGCGATACGCCACATACTGCTCTTCTTCCGTGGGCAACGTGTCGCGGTTGATAAATAAATATTCCGTGCGAAACAGCCCGACACCGTCGGCGCCATAATACTTAACCGCATCGACATCGCTCGTCTGCTCGATATTCGCCGCCAAACCGACCTTCGTTCCATCCAACGTCACCGCCGGAAGCGCTTGGATATCCTTGAGCTTCTCCTCCATCGTGACATGCCGGCGTATCAACTGCCCGTACTCAAACAGGGTCTGGTCGGTCGGGTTGATAATCATTACGCCGTTGTATCCATCCACCAAAACGTGCGTGCCGTTCTCCACCTTGCCGCTCGCATCGTGCAAACCGACCACCGCCGGAATCTGCAACGACCGCGCCATGATCGCCGTGTGCGACGTCTTACTCCCCACATTCGTCGCAAACCCAATCACCTTCGTCTTATCGAGAGTGGCCACCAACGACGGCGGAATATCTTCAGCAATGACAATGCATTGTTCGGTGAGATTGCGCAGTTCCTGTTGCGGATGACCCATCAAATTATTCAAGACACGCGAGGTCACATCGCGCATGTCCGCCGCGCGTTCGCGCAAGTAATCATCATCGATCGCGGCCAACGTTGCCGTGTATCTCTCAGCAAACTGATGAAACGCCGACTCCGCCACGATCCGCTTTTGCTGGATTAAATTTGTGACCGACTCGATCAAGGTCGGGTCTTCCAAAACGAGAAGATGCGCTTCAAAAATACTCGCATCCTTTGCGCCCAGCGCAGTGTTCACCTGCTTCTGCACATCGAGAATTTCCTGGCGCGTAGCGACGAGAGCCTGCTCAAAACGATGGATCTGATGGGAGACGTCGGACTCGGGAACGGGTGTTTCCGGGATGGACAATTCCAATTTCCTTAAGACAAAAACCTTCCCGTGGCAAACCCCGGCAGAGACAGGGATACCTTTCAGGACGCGTTCTCCCGGGTCTGTCATAGAAAACAATTAACCCCACTTTACCTTGATTGAAAAGTACTTCTTGCTGCGGCTTGTCGAAAATCGACTCAATCTTGGTGTCTTGGCGATTTGATGGTTGAACGTCTTACGGGTTTGCCGCCAGCCAGAATCGGATCGCCGTTGCTTGCGGATGATGCGGGTCGGCTTCCAAAACGCGGCGGTAATGATCCCGCGCTAACTTAGGTTGGCTTAGATTTTGCGCGTAGATCGTCGCGAGAAGGAGGTTGGCTTTCGGGTCGGTCGGCGATTGTTCCAAAACTTTTTCAAGTTCATTGGCTGCGTCTTGCGAGTATTTGGCTTTTTGGAGCGACCACGCGAACGCGTAGCGAGCGTCGGTAGATTTCGGATTTATCGCCAATGCCTGTTCGAAGAACGGTAGTGCGCTCGCGTGATCGGCCAAGTCTTGTTCGGTGAGGCCCAACAGAAATGCGGCATCGAAGTTCGCGGGGTCACTAAGCAATGCGTTGCGATAGGCGAGAATGGCGTCGGCAAAGTGAGACTGACGTCGGGCGGCAGTTCCCTGATCGACGAATTGCGCAGCCGATTGTGCATTTCCTGGGCTCGGTTTTCCTGGCGACAAATATTTATACCGGGCAATGACCGGTTTTGGCGGCAAAGGCGTAACATTGGCGCTCACGGCCACCACGATGGGCTTCGTTTCGGGCAGAGGTGTTGGTTTGACAACTTCAACTGGGGCCGGTGCTTCTTTCGTGTTGTTCTTTTTTCCGAACCAACTAACAGGGTTCAGTTTTT
>JAQGOW010000576.1 GCA_028293405.1 Verrucomicrobiales bacterium | reverse complement strand
TAAGAACAAAACAATGCAGTTTCAGAAGTTTCAAAATCACCAACTCCAGTAAACCTCGTCTCCTCATCAAGCACAATACACCGTATCCCTCACGCATGTTGAATTCTGCACTCTGCACTGAGACAATCCGGCATCCGTCGCTCCGCGCGCGCCGTCTTCTCTTTTATCCAATCGTCAACCGTTCGCTCTCACGGTTTCTTAAAATCAGCAACAGCAACCCGACTGTACCAAACCCCCGCCATCAACAAAACCGCACCACACCCAGCCGCAAACCAAATCAGGAACGGAACCGGCGCAGTATAATAAGCCGCAATCGCCCCTCCAAAAGACAAGGCCGAGCAAAGATAACAATAAAACGCGCTGGCCTTCGCAGTTTGGAGACTCTTATTGAGAATCGACTGAATAACTTTGTCATTACGCGAGAGCGTTTCCGCGCAGTCAATGGAACACACCAAACGCGAGCCACTATTAGCCGGCACGCACTCCACGCACAACCCGCGTCCGCAATAAGCGCAAACCCCAATCGCCTCGATCACATGTTTAGCGCATTTCATGACGACACCTTGCCGAATCCACCCGCAGAATCAACCAATCTCCCCTGCCCCACCGGCGCATTCCGCGTTGCCTCCAGTTAAGACCGGCTTAACGGGAACACATCTTCCGTTACGGACCACTTGCGACCACCCGGTAAAATCGTTTGGGGTCTGTCGAAGGCGGAACCTGGCGGAATTCGAAAAGATTATTCGCTCCCGCTGTCTGCGACACGTGCGTCCAATTGAGTAAGTCAATCGAGGTATCAAACTGGTAGGTCGCGCCGGTCACAGTAAATACCGGCATCACAAACTCGGATTGCTGCGTAAACCACGGTGGCAACACCTGCACCGGATCGCTCGTCGTTCGTAGTTGGCCGGTTGAATTCGCCGTGAAGATCACTTGGCCGCCGACGATCTGGCAACTGCCCTGGAATCCTGGTTTCAATCCAGCAACAACGATGTTCAAAGCATTGCTCGTCACGTTTCCGGTGACTTGCATCACGGGGAAAGTTTCGTTGGCGGATGGTGCGTAACCAGAAAACACCAGCAGCAACGTGCCGCTCAAACTCGCATTCCCTTTCACCACTAAAAGACTGCGATTCACCAGATTTGGACCGGCCACAATAATGCGCAACGCGCTTTGCGCCGCTTGCAGATAGTTCGACTTAATCGTCAACGTCCCAGGACTATTTCCGGGGGCGACGACGCCACCCGGCGCGACGGTTACGGCTCCACCAATCGTGCCAGAACCTTTCAACGTCGTGCCCGCATTGACTTGCACATCGCCAACGATGGAGCCATTGATCGCCAGTGCTCCGCCGTTGATCGTCGTCACTCCGATGTAGGTGTTAGTCCCGGACAGTGTGACCGTGCCAAGGCCGATCTTGGTGAGATATCCGGGGATATATACATAATCCGAAATAACACCAGAAATGGTGCTGTCACTGTTCAAGCCGCCAACGTTCAAATTCCCAAAACCCAGGTAAATCGATCCTGCGCCTTCGAGTGTACCCACCGAGGTGCCGCCGTAATAGGCATTGCCGTAGAGGTCGAGTGTGCCACCGGCGTTCACAAGAATGTGCGCCTGATCCCCCGTGCCGCCGCGGGAAAAAACAACGAGTCCTCCCGGCCCGCCGTTCGTCCCACCATTGACGATTATCGTCGAATTGCCGGCGCTCCCATTATAGTCGAACCCCATTCTTCCTCCGTTCGCACCATACGTTGTCACGCTCGCGCCATTGACGATGAAGGTCGCGTTGCCAGCCGTCCCCGGATAGCTGAAGCCGACATTGCCGCCCGAACCTCCCGCAACCTCTGCACCATTGACTGTAACGTTCGCATTTCCTGCCGTGCTCGAGAAATCGCAATACGAAGGCCCACCGTTGCCGCGCATCAAAATTGTCGCATTGCCGGCACTCGACGAACCGAAAAACTGGAGATAACCCGAGCCACCGATTTCAAACGTTGCATTGCTCGCCGTCGAATCGTTGTAAAACACAATGCGAGAGTTATACGAACCAGGATCGACCAAAAACGTGCCGTGATCGGCCGACGAGCGATCGTGGAAATTCACATTGCCACCCGCAACTCCTATCGAATGATAATGCGCGTTGCCAGCCGTTGAATCGTTTTTAAACAACACCTCGCCCGCACCAATTCCGGCGGACGTGTCAGCGCCGTCATTGATAAACGTGCCGTTGGCCGCGGTCGACCGACCGTTAAACTGCGTGCCACCGCCAAACGCAGCACCCGCCACATTGCGAAATGTTCCATTACCCGCCGTCGCGTTGTCAAAAAATTGCGTATTGCCGGTGTTCGGAAAGGTTCCGGACGTCGATCCCTTGTTGATGTAGGTGCCGTTCGCCGCAGTCGAGTTAGAACGAAATTCAGTGGTGCCTCCTATGCCAGCCCCGCCGACGTTTACAAACGTGCCTTGCGCTCCGGTGGCGGTATCGAAAAACACAGTTCGGCCCGCACTGTAGGCCCACCCCGTCGGACTACTTAGGTTCGTGAAGATGCCATGATCCGCAGTTGCGCTTCCATCAAACCCCACCTCACCACCTTTTCCGTTGCTGGCGGGGCTCGAATGATTCACGAACACGCCATGATCGCCAGACGAGTTGTCGGCGAACTCCGTGAATCCACCCAACCCGCTGCCGGCGCCATCATCCGACTCGCCTTCGTTGCTGACGTGCGCCGTGCCCGCAGTGGAACTGTCGAAGAACCGAGTCTCTCCGGCAAATCCGTCGATCGGATTTGGTAAGTTATGTTTAAAGTTGGCCCCTAGCACACCCGGATGATCAACTATCGTCGCGGCACCGGCGGTTGAACTATTGTGAAACCGCAGCACGCCAGGAATACCGCCATTTCCCGGACCGCCATCCACCGCTATACTCGCCGTGCCACCCGTCGCCGAATCGAACAACTCAATATGCCCGCCCACTCCGCGCAACAGGTAACCTGAGAAGCTGCCGTCATCCTGAAAATCAGTGGTGCCGCCTTCAATCTCGTAGCCACTCGCGCCCATTGAAGAAGTGCCGTTGAACGTCAGTGTTTGTCCCGGTAGCACGACCGGCAAGGACGTTGGATTGGACGCAATGCCATTGGCAATGACAACGACTGAAACGGAACCCGTCCAGCGCAGGCTTGCCGGAATGACAAAATCGGTGCTCACAACTTTATTGCCGGTTTGCACACCGGTGCTGCTCCAATTAAAAGTGCGCCCATAAGCCATCTGTCCCGATTGCGAGATAAGTTTGATCAACGGATAATTACTGTCCATCTGCAGGTCATCGCCGTAAGCCGCGCCTTGCGAAAGTCCGTTCAGTTGCGTTCCCGTCAGATGCCACGAGCCATCGCCGTTATTGCTCAACGATTGAATCGTCGGGCGACTGGTCGGGTTGATCTGGTCATTCGGGTCGTTGAGTGGATCAAGCGTGTAAACATAAAGGTCACTTTTCTCATGCGCATAAAGGACGCTGCCATCGGGCAGAGTCAGCATAGCCGCTTTGTATGTCGGAATGTCATCGACCGTGCCGGTAGGCGCGGCGATTGGCGCGAATGTTTTGGTCGGCGGATTGTAAACGAAGAAGCTGGTTGGCGCGGGATAAATCGGATTCAGTGTGTTGGTCCAATAATTATTGGTGGCACCCGCCGGCTGAGTCCCCGCCCGCGGATCATTGTAAAGTGCGCCGCTAAACGCATAGAGCACCTGGCCATTCACCAAACTCGCCGCCGGCGCATCAGGTGCAGCGCCAGCAGTTAGCACCCCGGAATTGGTCAGTTCGTTGCCGTTATTATCGAGTGGATACTTGATCACGTTCGGAAGCGCGGGACCGATTTGCCATGAGCCCTGGGTGTTGTCGCCACTTGGCGTGTAAATAGCGCTGTTACCGTTCGCCCCAACCAGAAATGCCGTGCCGTTGGCTAGAAGCATTCCCGGGCCGATTTCAGAACCAATGCTGTCGTACAGAAAAATTGGCACAGTCGCATCGGCGATCCAGCGATTTGAAGCAATCGTCGGAACATGGTTCGTTAAATAACCAACCGGCAAATACCGTTCCGCGGTTGTCGATCCGCTGTCGACCGTCAGGATGCTTTCATCCGGCAACTTGATCCAGCTCGCTTCATCTTGATTCCCAGCACGAGCAGTTGGCCCAGACGACCATGTGTTGCCGACCGGGTCATAAATGACGGTGTCGTATAAGTTTTGGGGGTAAACCGGTTCAATCAAAACGCGGCCATCGGCGAGCAGCACCGCGCCTGAATCAAAAAACGCCTGGTTGTTCGTGCCCCCACCCCACGATTTCGTTGAATCCAGAACATTCGTCGGCACAGTCAACGTGGTCCAAACGTCCGTAAGCGGATTGTAGATTTCTGCCGTCGCCGCACCGGTCCCGTATTCCGCGCCTGCGACGAACACGCGACCATCGCGCAAAACCACCGAGGCATAATACAATCGCGTGCTCGCCATCGAACGAAGCGTGGACCATTTGCCATTCACATAACTGCCGTTGGTATCGGGCGTTAGTTTGTACCACGTATTTGTGATGTTGGAACCAGCTGCCATCACCGTGCCGTCCGGGAGCAGCAACATCAGCTGAACGGGCGCATTGCTGGGAGTAGACGCGGTGAGCTTCGTCCAGCTTCCGACTGCCAGCGCCGACTGCGCCGTCAGCAAAGCCAGAACGAGGAGAAACAAAGCAGTCCGCATCAGCCGACGGGCAATTGCGACACTGAAAATTAACGCGACCATATAAAAGCCTTCAAAAAACGTTTAGATTCACTACAGGTGCGGATCCCAGCCCCGCGGATTGTTCGTTCCTTGGTTACATAAAACAACCACTTCAATAGTTGTGTGGTTCAGGGGTTGTTTTCTTAGCAACGGGACTTGGTTATTTTGCAGTTGCGGCGGCGCCTGTCAACGCCATTCCCGCGTCCCGCTCGTTAATCGCCATTGCGTTTATATTATTTCTCAGCCCGCTAAAGTATTCAGCTCAACCGACCTCACATACTTCCCTTGTTGACAAGCCGTAACTTCATGTTAAATTGCTTTACGCCTGATTCGGTAGAAATCTCTTGTGGAACATTCTGCCAGACCAGCATTGGAAATTGACACATTGAGTTGAACAGCCATGCAAACCGCAACACAAACGCGAACGAACATGACGATCGCAGCCCAAAAAGCTGCGACCGTAACGCTTTTGTTACGCTTTGTTGCAGATTCGCGCAAAACCCGCTCCGAGGTGGGTACCGGTTCGTATCGACTTGTACCGGGTAGTATCGCTTTAAAAAAAAGAAATATTTTCTGGGTTTCGCACACTGTCGCAAAGTTTCGCAAAGTTTTGCACACCGTCGCAAAGTTTGCCGGGGTACCCCCACCCCAGCGAAATCAACGGTCCAGTGCCTAAATCCCTACTGTCAAACGACTGGCGCATTTTCAAATCTTCAAAATCTCACGTATTTCCCGCTGTATTGTGCACCGACAGCAATTCCAAGTCATTGCCGTTCAAAGCCAAACGTCCAATCGACACCTTGGAAACTTGGAATTTGGACCTACTTGCGATCCAACGTTCGGGCCGGTGTTTGGAGCTTGGAGCTTTTCAAGTTAACTGCTAACCCTACGACGACCATGAAATCGACTTTGAACATTCCGAAATCAGGCGCGTTAGACTTTCTTTCCCTCGGCGCACTGGTTCATCGCCTTGATCCCGGCATCATTCCATTTCGCAAGGCGACACGTTGCGACATTCATGTCAGCGGCGGAGAATTCAACGTTTCGGCAAACCTGTCGGATTGCTTTCAGTTGAAGACCGGCATCGCGAGCGCGATGGTGCAATATCCGATCGGCGATCTCATTGCCGAACGCGTGCGCGCGATGGGAGTGAAGCCGTTCTACAAAACGTTTAAGCACGACGGCGTGCACGGCCCAAACATGGCGACCGTTTACAGCGACCAAGGACACGGCGTCCGCGCCCCAATCGTTTTCTACAATCGCTGCAACGAAGCTGCCGCGCAGTTGAAGCCTGACGATTTCAACTGGAAGGAAATTTTCAGAACAGGCGTGCGTTGGTTTCACAGCGGCGGAATTTTTGCCGCGCTTTCGCAAACAACCGCTGAAGTCATCATCGAAGCCATGCAGGCCGCGAAAGCTGCCGGAGCCGTCACGTCCTTCGACCTGAACTATCGCGCGAAACTTTGGAACATCGCCGGTGGCCACGAACGCGCCGTCGCTGTGCTCGACCGCATCGTCAAAAACGTCGACGTCCTTGTCGGCAACGAAGAAGACCTGCAACTCGGCCTCGGAATTCCCGGCCCTGAAGTTCACGCCAAGAGCAAACTCGATCCAAGCGCGTTCTTCAGCATGATGACCAACGTCACCAAAAAACATCCGCACATCAAAGCTGTCGCTACTACAATGCGCGAAGTGCATTCGACTAACCGCCATAGTTGGAGCGCAGTCGCATGGATGGAAGGCGAAACCTATCAATCACCCGTTTGCGAACTGGACGTGGTAGATCGCGTCGGCGGCGGTGACGGTTACGCCGCTGGATTTTTTTACGGCCTGCTGAGCGGCCGTTCACCACAAGACGCCGTCGACCTCGGTTGGGCCCATGGTGCCCTGCTCACAACGTTCCCCGGCGACACAACGATGGCGACGGCAGACCAGGTAGAAGCGTTCGCCAAAGGCGGCTCAGCTCGCATTCAGAGGTAGTGTAAGTGACAGTATAACAATGCGTTGCGTGTTAGTGCGCAATTTTTTCACATTTGCATGTTGACAGCGATTCCCGTCACATGAGATACCCATTGCGGTAACTTTCTGGGCTCCCGGTAAATCCCCAGCCGGCGGGGTTAAACTCACTTCTCTAAACGCGAGTTGTGCTTTTTACGCGCCGTGAAACCATCGGGAGCCAAGTAACCAATAAACCAAAGTCCGAAGAGTCGTTTGTCGTTTTTGCCCGAAAAATGAAATCTGTAAAGCTGTCTGTTTTGCTTCTCTGCGCCCAAATCGCAACTGCGGCGTTCGCCGGCACTGTCGTCACCAACAATCTGCCGGCCAATACCGCCATCATCAACATTGATGCGCGACAGGATGGGGCCGCCAATTACAACGGCGACCAATCGCTTTGGTCCAAGCCCTTCTATAC
>JAQGOW010000574.1 GCA_028293405.1 Verrucomicrobiales bacterium | reverse complement strand
GTTCGCGATGCAAATGGCGGGTCAAAACTGGAGTCGCCACGTTCACCAACAACAGAACCCCGGCGACGAATAAAAGGCGCGGCGGAAAATTCAAAGGACGAATTGCTTTTGTCATCGCACCCGTCCTCAACACGAACAGCACCGCTCCCGCTAAACACAGAATCGACGCAATCGAGTTTTCGACCAGCAACGCCTGGCTCACCAGCATCAACGGCACAAACGCGAACATACTTTCGATGAACACGAGCAGGGTGGAGTCATACCAGATCCGTCGGCGCGCCAGAAGAATGGCGGTTCCGATCAGGACGATTTCGTAAACCTGAAAGGAACTGAAGTTGAAGATCAG
The DNA here is from genome assembly GCA_028293405.1 of Verrucomicrobiales bacterium. Classification (GTDB taxonomy): domain Bacteria; phylum Verrucomicrobiota; class Verrucomicrobiia; order Limisphaerales; family Palsa-1400; genus JAICXV01. Next base: position 4,886 of record JAQGOW010000574.1, on the reverse strand, counting down.
TTGCGAAACCTCCGTCGAAAACAAACGCGAGTCGAATGACAGTCGCCGCATCGCGTAGAGCAAAAGCACGGCGCTCAAAACAAAAAACGGATTGCCCGCAAGTAGGTAGCGAACAATCCGTCGAAAACCGGCCTCGGGCCGGTCAGTGACACTGTTGGTAAAAGGCGGGATAGATTCTGGTTCTTGCATGGTGACCGTCTCCTTTCATTGACTATCAAATACTATCATTAACATGTTTTGACAAGCATAAACTTGCATTGCATTCTTTTTAGTGTTAACAGCTATTCTGTATGAGTGATGAAACATCTCCTGCCGAAGCAGCGAAACCGCGTTGGTATTCGATCCAGGAAGCATCTGCCTTTCTCGAAGTCACCGAACCGACTCTTTATCGGTGGATGCGCGAGAAAAAAATCACTTACCGAAAAATCGGTGATTCAACGCGTTTCTGGCGTGAAGATCTCGACGCCGTCATGCAGGTGTTTAACAGCGAACGGAACGTTGAAGAGAGCAGGAACATTTGCCCAATTTGTCACAGTAACGAAATCGTCGAAGGCACCTATTCATCCACCGGTTTAAATTATTTTCAGCCGAAGAAGACGAAATTCTGGACCCTCAAAGCGAGCAATATTGCCAGCACCGCTTGTATGTGCCGGCGTTGTGGCGCGATCACTTTATTCGGCGACACGAAAAAACTAAATCAGTTGCTGGAAAAATCAGACGCCTCGGCAAGATCTTAAAATGTAGATTTTTTTTATTGTCAGGCGGTAACGCCTTGTATATCAAAAGGCATGCCCCATCCGCCGAGCAGCAACAGCGGGACCGGCTCTGTCCATGGCATTGGACCGATTTTGATTGTCGACGACGATCCAGCGTTCGCGTCGATGTTGACCGAGACCCTCGGCACCTGGAACCTTCCAAATCAAATTATTACTCTTATGGGCGGTCAGAAGCTGGTCGAGCAAATGGGCCGGCTAACAGGCGTTGAGTTTGGCGCGGCAAACTATCCATCTTTGATAATCCTCGATTTGAAAATGCCGGGCATGGGCGGGATCGAGGTTCTGCAATGGCTTAAGAAGTGCGGACACACCGAGGTGCCGGTGATTATTGTGACTGGCTCACAGGATTTCCCGTCGATTGCGCAAACTTACGAACTTGGGGCGTATTGCTATATTTCAAAACCACAGCGTCCGGGCGATCTCGATAAAATCAAACATGCGCTGCGGATCTGGACCTGATCCGACTTCTAAACAACGCATCGTCCAGACGGGTTTAATTTCGGACAGTTTGCTTCCGTCCAATATTCCTCGATCAGAGACAGCTTACGGATCATGTCTTGAATCCTCACGCATTTAGTGAAGTAGCTATTTGCGCCCAGTTCGTAGGCACGACGGATGTCCGCCGGATCACCGGACGAAGAAAAAACCACTGTCGGCACGAGTCGGTAATCCTGGTGGCAGCGCATCCATTCCAGGATTTGAAACCCATCAACCTCCGGCATCTGTAAATCGAGCAACACGCAATCCGGGACAGGGTAGGTGAGACGGTCGGAAAACTGGCCGGCGCCATCGAGATAGCTAATGGTCCCCGGTCCGGTCGTGGAGATGTAATAGTCAACGATACCGAGACCTGCGAAAGTGTGTTCAAAAAGGAAGGCGTCGTCTGGTTGGTCTTCAGCGACGAGAATGAATACCCGGTCGTCCATCTCGCAAAAGATAGACTTCCACGATGCCTAAACAAACCAGTGCTTCTTGTTTGTGCACATGCGCTAAACGCCTAACGCCACTGTGCAGAAACGCTTCGGGGATTCAACTAAGACCCCTTGCCCACGACTATTGCGCAAACGATGCTCAGCTATTCGGCTGCGGCGTGTAACGCAAATAAGGCTTCACGTGCCGCGCACCTTTCGGGAACAGCGCCGGAATTTCCGCGTCTTTGACCGCAGGCGAGATAATGCAATCTTCGCCGTTCTGCCAGTTTGCTGGCGTCGCGACCTTGTGATTTGCCGTCAATTGCAATGAATCGATCACGCGCAACAATTCCGCGAAATTACGACCAGTCGAAGCCGGGTAGGTCAACGTCAGCTTAACTTTCTTGTCCGGTCCGATGATGAACACCGAGCGCACCGTAAAGGTGTCGTCGGCATTCGGATGAATCATATCGTACAACGTCGCCACATTGCGGTTCGGGTCGGCGATGATCGGATAATTCATCTGCGTATTCTGCGTTTGGTTAATGTCGCAGATCCAGCCGTGGTGCGAATCGATCGGGTCGACGCTGACCGCGATCGTCTTGACGTTGCGATTATCAAATTCCTTTTTCATCTTCGCCACCGCGCCGAGTTCCGTCGTGCAAACCGGCGTGTAATCCTTCGGATGCGAAAAGAGAATGCCCCAGCTCGTGCCAAGCCACTGATGAAAATCGATTTTACCCTCCGTAGTATCGGCGGTGAAATTCGGTGCGATATCGCCTAAACGTAATGCCATAACTGTTATGTGAAAATGTTCCGGTTGAAAACGGCTGACTGTATTTAATCAACGTTTGGCAATCTCACAAGCGCATTTCGAGGTCTCGTTCGTCGGCGTGACGCTTGGTTCCGGCACCCTCGAGGCTTACACCTTCAACGGAAGTTGCTTGACCACAATGCTCCAACGCGGCAAATCAACGTGATGCGAACACGCGTTTTCTCGAAACTCCATTCACTTTGGCCCGTTCTACTTTTCAGCCTCTTGATTAGCGGATGCGTCACACGTCCGGGAACGATTGCTCACCGCACCGGCGATGAAATCGTCGTTGCCGGCAATTACGTCCACACCGGCACGCCCGTTGTGCTCTGGAGTGATCCGGGTGGTTACGATGCCTATCGCGTGGAACGCCGTTTCGCACCAATCGCCGAGTCGGATTGGAATACCACCAAGCAAAAAAATAAAGAAATGACTTCGCCCGCGCGTTATTCCATGCGCCAAGCAGCCCTCACCGACGCCGAAATCGAACGCGTTCGCGGTGGTGGTTGGGACCTCCCGACCTTGCAACGGGTCGTCGACCAATTCGTCATTCACTTCGACGTCGCCGGCACCTCGCGCACCTGTTTCAAAGTGCTGCACGATGCGCGCGATTTGAGCGTTCATTTCATGCTCGATGTTGACGGCACCATTTACCAAACGCTCGATTGCAAAGAAAAAGCCTGGCACGCGACCAGTTCGAATGGCCGTTCCGTCGGCATCGAAATTGCCAACATGGGCGCCTATCCGCTGAACGATAATAAGACCTTAGCCGAATGGTATAAAAAGGACGACACGGGCCACACCGCATTAACTATTCCGGCGCGATATGGCGAACAGCCGGTGCACACCCCAAACTTCCACGGCAAGCCCGCCCGTAAAGATCCTGTGATAGGCGAGACTCAAGGTCACAAGTTGAAACAATATGATTTCACCCCGCAACAATACGAAGCACTTGCCCACCTAACCGCCACGCTGTGCACAGTATTGCCAAAAATTACGTGCGATTATCCCCACGACAAAGACGGTAAATTAATCCCGCACAAACTCGCGCAGGAAGACCTCGACAATTATCACGGCGTGATGGGCCACTTTCACGTCCAGACGAACAAAACCGATCCCGGCCCCGCTTTCCAATGGGATTACGTGATCGGTCGCGCGCGTCAGCTCATGGTCAAACAACCTGAACACGGCGCTGAAGGATTGATGCATCCTGTTCAGGCCGTGTTGTTGTACGATAATCGCTAATCAACGATCCTGTCGTTGCAGCCCTGGAGGCGGTGAACTTTGCCGCTGGATTCCAGGCGCTGAGAACGGCCGACCGGCTGGCGGTGCAGAACGAACTTGAGGCGGCGGAGCTGAAACGCGCGGCGGTGTTGGCGGCGCGGGCGCTGGTTGCGCACGAGGTGTCGGCGTCGGTCTTGCCCCTGCCGGTTCGCGGATCGACGCGCCAGGCTGTCGTACTGTCGGCGCTGGACTTGGATAAGCACGACGAACTTCCGGCGGAGGCGTTGCTCCACGCGGCGTTGGTGTAGGTGTTGGACGTGGCACCTCAGTCACACGTGGAGTCGGCGCTGGTCGAGGAGTTTCACTCACTCGTGGATTACCCCTTGGATTGGGCACTTCGGTTACCCTTGGATTTGATCGCGGCACATCCGTCGCGCGCGGTGTAGTGAGGCGCGGAGTTTCCGTAATACGAGGTTGTGCCGGGTTCGGCAGATCGCTTGCCCTCGGATTATTCGGACGCGGCGTTTCCGTCACCCGTGGCGTGTCGTTGGCACGTGGGGCACGTGGCGTAGGACTGGGCCGTGGCGTTGCCGTGACGCTCGGCGTTGTGGAACGCGGTGTCTCAGCCCTCGGCGTCGCCGTGCGTGGTGTCTGTGTCACACTTGGTGTCGTTCTTCCCGGAGTCTCTGTTGCTCGTGGCGTTCTAGTTCGTGGATTGTCCGTGACCGCTGGCGTCCGTGTCCTTGGATTATCCGTCACACGCGGATTCGTTGTTCGCGGATTGTCCGTGGCCCGCGGAGTGCGAGTCTGGTCCGTGCGAGGCGTCTGCAAGCGCTGACCGTCTCGATTCTGAGTCGTCGTCGTGCGCGGTTGATTTGCAGGTGTCCTATCCGAGCGAATGGTTCCTCGGTCGTTATTGCCACGAGGCGCACCGACATTCGTGGCCGGCACTGACCTCGCATTCGCCGGTAACCGATGTCCCACAATGCGCGTGTTGCGTTCAGGCGTCGGCGCCCGCTGCGGTCGAACAATCGCCACGTCCGATCCATTGCGCACAACTCCCGGGCGCGCCCGTCGCGGATCTTCATTGGACGTCCGCACACGCGCGACGCGCACCGGCCCGGTATAGCGCTGGACAACGTCACGCGAGATACCAGGGTT
>JAQGOW010000564.1 GCA_028293405.1 Verrucomicrobiales bacterium | reverse complement strand
AGGCGTCACGCCGATCCTGACTGCCATTCCGACACCAGACACAATGAGCCGCCCAGATGGCGATCATTCCGGCAATGCGGAAGTGCGCAAGATGGTCGAGCAAAAAGTTCCGCAACATGTGATGTGGGTCGCGGAACGTCCTGACGGCGGACGTGGTTTTGGTTTTACCGGCGGACATCGACATACGAACTGGGGCGACGATAATTTCCGCAAAGTAGTCCTGAACGCAATCGTGTGGATCACAAAAAACGACGTGCCGGAAAATGGTGTAGCGAGCACCGTCACCCCCGACGACTTAAAGCAGAATCTCGATCCCAAGGGCAAAAAAAAAAGTAAACAACCAGCCGCCAAATAAACCGCAGGCTTCAGCGAACCCAGCCGTCGTTCGCCCGATTATCACTGAAGCTGCTGGGAGTGACTCCGCAAAAGCTATCTTCCGCAGCGGCGTTATCCGGTCAGGTCGGACCACCATCGACGTAGACATCTCTGGCGCAAAGGAAATCTGGCTTGCCGCGACCGACGGCGGTGAGCAGCGGAAGAAAAACGTCCTCGTCTGGGGCGATCCGAAATTGATCCGTGCCGACGGAACCGAAATCTCACTAGCCGAACTCACACCCAGCGTTGTCAGAGGCGAGTTGCTCAAAGACACAACGGTCGGCGGCAAAACGCTGAAGATTTTGCGAACAACCTACAAGCGAGGGTTTGGCACGACCGGTCCGTGTTTGATGGGCTTTCAACTGCCTGGACCATTTGTGCGATTGTATATCAAAGCCGGCATTGATATCGCCGCGGACCCGCACACCACCACAAAACCTCAAAGCGAAGTTCCAGCCGATGCGCCAAAGATTGAGTTCGTCGCGTTTACCGCAAAGCCGGATGTAGCGTTTCTGAAAAAGCCGTTCGACACCACACAACGATACGGACTGGCCGCCGCCCAGGCTTCGCTCAGAGATTTCAAAGTTGCTGACGGACTCGATGTGTCGCTGTTCGCGTGCGAACCGATGGTGCGCAATCCAACGGACATGGATATCGACGCACGAGGTCGCGTGTGGGTTTGCGAAGGTGTGAATTATCGCAGCACATTTCAACCCTGGGGCGTTCTCCGGCCCGCAGGAGATCGCATCGTTATTCTCGAAGATACCGATGGCAACGGGCTCGCCGACAAAGAAACGACTTTCTATCAAGGACCGGATATTAATTCGGCACTGGGCGTATGCGTGCTCGGTAATAAAGCTATTGTGTCGTGTTCACCGAACGTTTTTGTTTTCACAGACACCGATGGCGACGGAACAGCTGACAAGAAAGAAGTTTTATTCAGGGGCGTCAGTGGCGTTGATCATGATCACGGCGTGCATGCGTTCACATTTGGCCCTGATGGGAAGCTCTATTTCAATTTCGGTAACGAGAGCAAACAGATAAAACGACCGGACGGCTCCCCTGTCATCGATACAGAAGGTCGCGAGGTTGCGGCGATTGGAAAACCATTTCGCAATGGAATGGTTCTGCGATGCAACGTCGACGGCTCCGAAGTTGAAGTGCTTGGTTATAATTTTCGCAATCCCTACGAGGCTTGCGTCGATGCGTTTGGCACCGTGTGGCAATCGGACAACGATGACGATGGCAACCGTGCGGTGCGCGTCGAATATATTATGGAGCACGGGAATTTTGGATTTTACGACGAACTTACTGGCGCAGGTTGGGGCCAAAAGCGCAGCAATATGGAAGAGGAAACTCCGTTGCGGCATTGGCACCAGAACGATCCGGGTGTGGTTCCGAATCTGTTGCTCACCGGCGCAGGTGCTCCTACCGGCATCGCAATCTACGAAGGCAAGCTCCTGCCGAAGCAGTTCCAGAATCAGATGATCCTTTGTGATGCAGGAACTCGCCTTGTGCGCTCGTATCCGGTGCAGGACGAAGGCGCCGGCTACAAAGCCAAGTCTATCGACATTCTTTCGAGCAGCGACGCGTGGTTCAGGCCATCGGACGTGAGTGTCGCACCTGATGGGTCAATCTATGTAGCCGATTGGAACGACGCCGGTGTGGGCGGACATAATATGGCCGATCGCGAAGTCGCGACGATGACGGGTCGCATTTATCGAGTGTCGCCAAAGGGCCAGAAACTCGTTCGCGTGAAGTACGAATTCAACACCGCGTCTCAATGCATGGACGCGTTGCGTTCGCCGAACAACTCGGCGCGTTACCTCGCGTGGACGAAACTTCACGAGATGAAGGACAAGGCAGAGAAGGCTTTGGTGAAAGATTGGCGTGGTAAAGACCAACGCCTTCGCGCGCGGGCCTTACAACTTCTTGCGCGCATTCCCGGCAAGCAGGAAAAATACGTTGATCAAGCCTTTGCCGATTCAAATCCAAACATCCGAGTTGCCGGATTACGAATCGCCCGATCGCTCAAAATGGATGTCACCCCTTACGTCGAGAAACTCGTGGCGGATTCAAACGCGCAGGTCCGGCGCGAATGTGCCATCGCACTTCGACACAACGAGTCCGAGCGCGCTGCAGAATTGTGGGCCCGACTGGCATTACAACATGACGGTCGAGATCGGTGGTATTTGGAAGCACTGGGAATCGGTGCCGATGGGAATCAGGAAAAATTCTTCGCCGCGTGGGTAAAGAAAACCGGCGATCAATGGAACACCGCTTCTGGTCGCGACATCATCTGGCGTTCGCGTGCGCCGAGTTCAGCCATGTATCTCGCGCTGATTATCTCAGACGCAAAAACTTCCGATGTCGAACGTGCCCGTTGCTTTCGTGCGTTCGATTTTATTCCCGCATGTGATCAGAAACAACAAGCGCTCGTGCAACTCCTTGCCAGAGCGACGAACTAATCAGACGTCGCACAAGCGGACAGCGGCGTTTAATGAAGCGAACTTATCGCGCGTCGGAATAAACTCCTGGCCGACGAAACCTTTGTATCCAGTTTCAGCAATCGCCTTCATCACCGCTGGATAATTGATTTCCTGCGAGTCATCGATTTCGTTTCGGCCTGGGTTACCGCCCGTGTGATAGTGCGCGACGAGCGGGTGATATTGTTTGATACGCGTGATGATGTCGCCGTGCATGATTTGCACATGGTAAACATCGAACAAAATCTTCATCCGCTCTGAACCGACCGCCTTCACGATTTCTGCGGTCATGTCCATGCTATCGCAGAAATAATCGGGATGCCCTTTCATGTTGATGTTGACGCGCGAGTTCAACATCTCGATCACCAGATTCACTTTCTTTTTCTCAGCGTGCCCAACGATTTTCTTCAAGCCATCAACCATGTTCTTCATCCCCTGCTCTGTTGAAAGACCGCGGCGGAATCCCGAGAAAGTAATGACATTTGAGCAACCAGCATCCGCTGCTT
>JAQGOW010000542.1 GCA_028293405.1 Verrucomicrobiales bacterium | reverse complement strand
TGTAAACGTTATCGAACTCGTTCTTCACCAAAACATCCCGCTCTGCCGCCACGAGCGAGTCGAACTTCTTCTTCAACTCACGCCAGCGCGGCGTCATGTTCTCGAGTTTGGCGAGATCATCGACTTTGCCCCGACGAAATTCCGCGCGCAACTTCCGCTCCTCTTCGCGCATCTCGTCGCGGATTTGTTCCTGTTCCTTGAGAATCTCGAGGTCCTTCGTGTAATCCTTCGTGCCGATCGTCGGCGTCCCCTTGAACATCATGTGCTCGAACAAATGCGCGATGCCGGTGATTCCCGGTTTTTCATTCGAGCTGCCGACGTGCGCAACCCATCCGCCGGAAACCATTGGTTCATCGTGGCGCGACACCATCAAAACCTTCATGCCGTTCGAGAGCGTCTTCTCGATGACCGGCACTTCCTGCGCGCGAGCAGAAAAAATTGCGGATGAGACCAGGAGTAAAATCAAAAAACGAAATCTCATTTTCACGGCGCTAATGTTCCTGTGACCCGCACCCGCGTCAACGCGAGAAGTTCGGCCAGTGACCTTGCAGATTGTAGATGCCATCGAAGGTTCGGACTGTCGCCCGCCGAAAACGTTCAGAAATATCCCTTGGAAACTAGGCAAAAAAAGCGCGGACAACGTGTCCGCGCTTTTGAAACCTCAGCCTTGGCACGGATAACCGATCCGCACCTCCTAAATTATCGATGCGGCGTATATCCCGCAGGCGCCGTCTGCAATCCCGCCCCGACCTGATTCGGGAACAACGACGGCTCCGTCATCACCGGATTCGTGCTGTTGACGCTAACCGAATTCTGACTGGCGATCGCCGGCCCCGGTGCGGGCGCAAGCATAGTGGGTTGCGACGTCGTCATCGTGCTCGCCGTGACCGTGCCGTTATTATTTACAGGTAAGTTCGATGTATAATAAACACCGAGCGCAACCGCTCCGCACATCGCCAGCCCAACTCCATAAGCCATGGCTGGTCGGAATGTGAAATTGGGAATGAAGCGTTGCCAGAATTTCGTTTCGCCTTCGCCGGCTGCAATCCGTGCCATGATTTCATTCGGCAGACGATTGAAGTATCCCGGTGGTGGTTGCTCGTAACGCTTTAGAGCAATTACTTTGCGCAATTTCTCAAACTCCTCTGGTCCTGGATTCGATGTTTTCATCTTTGCAACTCGCGCTGTGCGGTTGTTGTCCTGGCTTCAGCGGACGGCGACTTGCCGTCCCGCATTGTCCCCACACTGAAGCCGGAACACCAGCCTGCCTTGGCGCTCTATTTTAAATAGTCAGCTAAAAAACCCTGCAACTGTTGTCGCGCATAAAACAAACGCGACCGCACGGTTCCCACATTGCAATTCATTATCTTACCTATCTCTTCGTGAGATAGTCCTTGGATGTCGTGCAATGTGACAACCATTCTGTGGTGTTCTGACAGCTTCAATAGGCCCGCGTTCAATTTTTCCTGCAATTCCGCTAAATTTAAATCCCGTCGCGGTGTGCGTTCAGAAATCAGCGCGACCAAATCCGGGTCATGCTCGATCTTATAATCAACATCATTCAAACTCATCTGCGTGCGGTTCTTCCGCTGCTTCAGAAAGTTGATCGTTTTGTTAACGCCAATCCGATAAATCCAGGTGTAAAAACTCGAATCCCCCTTGAAACCCTTCAGCGCCCGATAACCCTTAATAAAAGTCTCCTGCGTGAGATCATTGGCGTCCTCGTGATTGGACGTCATGTGGTAAAGCGTCGCGTAAATGCGTTGTTGATAACGGCGAATCAGTTCGTCGTAGGCGGAAGCATCCTGATCCTGAGCGCGTTTAACCAGGCTCAGATCCGATTCGGTATTCTCTTGTGGTTCGTCGACCGGCAATGCGGTGCTTTCTAATGTCATCTCGTGTGTCCCAGCTTAAACCCCCAAAACCTCGGTTTGTTCCTCAAGATACCGGGTCAACCCCAGCAATCCTGCTTTAGCTTCGCACGATGGCAAACAATTCAGTGCTTCGCGCGCGGCGGCAAGATAGCCGCGGATGGTTTCGCGCGAAAGGTCCAGGGCTCGATATTTCGTCATCATCGCCATCAATTCCGGCATGCGATCCGCGCTCCAATGCGAGAAACAATGGCGCAACGCCGCCTGGTCACCGTGGGGGGCCTTGTCCCGAATGATCAATAGGGGCAGAGTCATTTTCCCCTCCGTCAAATCAGCCCCGACCGTCTTACCCGCCAATTTCTCCGACCCGAAAAGATCCAGGCAATCATCGTAAAGCTGGTAAGCCGTACCCAAAGCCAGGCCAAATTGGCGCAATGCCTCCCGCTTTTTGGACATCGAACCGCCGCTCGCATCCACCGCCAGGAAAGCCCCCAAATCGCAAGACAGCGCAAACAACTCCGCCGTCTTCATGTTCATCACTCGAAAATATTGCTGCTGCGATAAATCAAAATTCCCGCGCGCCTGCGTCTGTAAAATTTCCCCTTCACAAACCGTATCGGTCGCCGACGCCACCGCCCGGCAAATCTCCGTTGTCGGAAAACCGGCCGCCATTTTCAGCGCCTTCGCAAAAAGACAATCACCCAACAACACCGAAATTTTGTTGCCCCACTTCGCCGCAAGGGTAGGGCGCCCACGCCGCAGCGATGCCAGATCAATAATGTCATCGTGAACCAGCGTCGCCAGATGCACCATTTCGATAATGGTCGCCACACTGACATGCGAATCATTCAGTCCGCCGGCCGCGTCGCCGCTCAAACAAACGAGAATTGGCCGAAGCTGTTTGCCTTGAGCCGTCAGCGCATACTTCGCGTAACTTTCGATATCGGTTTGGAATTCAGCAGTTTGAGCCCGAAGCCGTTCGCCCACCTTCAGAAGAAAAGGCTCCGCTCCCGCCAGGATTTCTTTCCAACCCAACGTGATATTGGGTTGTGAGGAAGTGGCGGGCTGCTGCCCGACGTTGGTCGTCGAGTTACTCGATTGAGCAGCCAACATTAGAACAAGTTAACTTTCCCCCCCGACGCAAGTCAAACGTGCAAATTCTAATCCAAACCTCCTGCACATGGTTGAACTACCTCAAATACCGCTCTAGTAAACAGATTGGTGGAAAACCCGCTTGCCGGACGGTCGGGTTTTTGTGCATTCTGTTGACGCACCCATGAAAAACCTCCGCATTTTCGTCGCCATTTTTGTCTTCACATTTTACAGCGCTTTCGCAAGCACTAACCTGTGGACCGGCCTTGTATCTTATTGGCCTTTGGACGCCGTGAATGCGGGAACAACGCCTGATGTTTACTTCGGAAATAATCTGAACTTAATCGGTTCGCCAACCCCCGTCACAAGCCCGCGCTCGAACTCATTTTCTTTCAGCGGCAGTTCGCAATACCTGGATATCACACACACGACAAACAACACCGACACTGGCCTGCCAATTTATCGAGCCAGCACATATTCCGTGGCCATGTGGGT